>JAEZHG010000216.1 GCA_023436945.1 Pseudomonadota bacterium
TGGTCGATATCTCGGATCAGGTCAGCGTCAATGCGGCCAATGAACCAACGCGCAATGGCGGCTACTGGCGGTCGGGCAATGGCGGGGCAGGGGCCGCCAGCGAGCACCTGACCTCCAGCGGCGCCCCGACCGATGCGGCGACCAGCGACGGCCGCCATCCGTTTGTCAGCAGCACCAGTGCACCGGGCTATGGCGGGCACTTTATCCTGAGGGACTATTTTACGAGCTATCTGGCGGCATTGCCCGTTTGAAACGGGGAAGGCCCGGCTCCTTTAGGGAACCGGGCCTTCGTGGTGCCGTATGGCAGGATTGAACTGCCGACCTCAGCCTTACCAAGGATGCGCTCTACCACTGAGCTACGGCGGCGTGTCGCTGAGGAGGCGGCTTTTAGCCAACGACTCTCGGTGGGCGCAAGGGTAAAAATGCAAGCTTGATCAAAATCTTTGCACGATGTCTGGTGTGCACATGGATATCTCAGATCGCGACAACGACGATACGTCGAAACCAACCGAAAATCCTGCCGAAGCTGTGAAGGCGAAAAAGCCTTTGGATGCAAAGGCGGAGCGCGCGGCACGACTTGCGGCTGCACTGCGAACCAACCTGCGCCGCCGCAAGGCCCCTGCGGTTGCAGCACGTGCCGAGCCGAAAGATCACAACTGATCACATCATTATGTGGTGACGGGATTTGATCGGGAATCTGGAAAAGCTGTAATTCAGGCTCTTTCAACGGAGCCGTAGGCCTTGCTAGATAGCCGGTCCACCGGACCACTGTGGGCTCGGTATGTGAAGGTTTTTATGGACAGCATCGTCATTCGCGGCGGCAAGACCCTGCACGGTTCGATTCCCGTCAGCGGTGCCAAGAACTCCGCCATCAAACTGATGGCCGCTTCGATCCTGACGTCGGAGCCTTTGCGCCTGACTAATATGCCGCGTCTGGCCGACACGCGATTCCTTGCGGATCTGCTGCGCCAGTTCGGCATTAGCGTCGTCGAGAGCGATGGCCCGGACGGCCAGCAGACGCTTTTCGACGCCAAAGAGATTACCTCGACCTTCGCGCCCTATGATCTGGTTCGCCAGATGCGCGCGTCGTTCAATGTGTTGGGCCCGCTGCTTGCCCGCACCGGTCACGCCAAGGTTTCGCTGCCGGGTGGTTGCACCATCGGTGCGCGTCCGGTCGATCTGCACCTGATGGCCCTGTCGGCCATGGGGGCGGTGATCGAGCTGGAAGAAGGCTATGTCAGCGCTCAGGCCCCGCAAGGCCTGCAAGGCGCAGAGATCGAGTTCCCGTTCGTTTCGGTCGGTGCGACCGAGCACGCCCTGCTGGCGGCGGTTATGGCCAATGGCACCACGGTGCTGAAGCGCGCCGCGCGCGAGCCGGAAATCGGCGATCTGGCCCGCTGCCTGATCTCGATGGGTGCCAATATCGAAGGTCTGGACACCGACGAGCTGGTCATCACGGGCGTCACCTCGCTGAAGGGCACCGACTGGTCGGTTATCCCTGACCGTATCGAAATGGGCTCCTATGCGGTGGCTGCGGCCATGGCGGGTGGCGAAGTGCGCCTGACCAAAGGCCGTGCCGATCTGATTACCTCCCTGACCGATCTGATGATCGAATCGGGCGTTGAGGTCGAGGCTCTGGCCAATGGTGATGTGATCATCCGTCGTGACCCTTCGCGCCGCCTGAAGGCCGTGAACGCCACGACTGAAATCTATCCTGGCTTTGCTACTGACCTGCAGGCCCAGTTCATGACCCTCATGACCCTGGCCGAGGGTGAGAGCGTGATTCACGAAAACATTTTCGAGAACCGCTTCATGCACGTGCCGGAACTGATGCGCCTCGGAGCCGATATTACCGTGTCGGCAGGCGAGGCTCGCGTGCGTGGCGTAGAGGCCCTGCGTGGTGCGCAGGACATGGCGACCGATCTTCGTGCGTCGATGTCTCTGGTCATTGCGGGCCTTGTGGCCGAAGGCGAGACCACTGTCGGTCGCGTCTATCACCTCGACCGTGGCTTCGAGCGCATGGAAGAGAAGCTCGGTGCCTGCGGTGCCGACGTCAGAAGGATCAAGGGCGAGGGCGATGGACACTAGGGTCGAGGCAACCTCCGAACAACTTGCAGAAGCGACCTCCCACGAGAAGGGAGCCGCTTCGCTGCATCTGTTGGCCGAGGATGCTCACGATCTGCAGATCATCTCTGCTGCCCTTCAGGACGCCATCATGCGTCCGGTCGATATTCGCTGGGAAAAGACGGCGCGCCGCCTGACGGTGGTCCTGTCGCGCTTTTGCTGGGAATGCGGCGGTACACGTGTCGCCGCTGCCCTGCAGTTCGGTGATGTGGAGACGGTAAAGAGCCGTCGTCTGCCGCGCGCGCCGGAATCGGCGCTGGAACTGCTGGCGATGGATTTTATGCCGACTGAAGCCCCCGGCGGCCGCATCATTATGATGTTCGCAGGCGGGGGTGACCTGCGTATTGATGTGGAATGTCTGGATGCGGTCCTGACGGACCTGTCCGAGCGCTGGCCTACGCGGCTGGAGCCGGAACATCCGGCTGACGAGGTCTGATGGTTATGTCCCAGGATTTGAACGCGATCACGATCGATACCGGCTCTCTGCCCGCACCGACGGCAGAGATCGAACACGAGCGCCGCGTGGCTATCTTCGATCTGGTCGAGGACAACCACTTTAAACCCGAAGGCGGGCAGGGCGGTCCGTACCAGCTCAAGCTCTCGTCTCAGGACAACCGTCTGGTGTTCGAGATCACCGGACCTGACTATGCCCGCACCCACGCCCTGTCGCTGACGCCGCTGAAAACGGTTATCCGCGACTATGGTCTTATCTGCGAAAGCTACTACGAGGCGCTGAAAGGCTCCTCTCCCAGCCAGATCGAGTCGGTTGATATGGGCCGTCGTGGCCTTCACAACGAGGGCGCGGAACTGCTGAAGACCCGCCTCGAAGGCAAGATCGAGTTGGACAAGGAAACCTCGCGTCGCCTGTTCACTCTGGTCTGTTCGCTCTATCGACGCGGTTAAACTCGACTAATCCACGATTTTAGTGCATTAGAGCGCTCCTTCATTCACAGGCTCGCGTCAACGCCCGACGCGGGCTTGTTGCTGTTTACCGGGCGAGAGAGGCCGCATGGCTAAGGAAGAACTGCTTGAGTTCCCCGGCGTGGTCAGCGAACTGCTGCCCAACGCGACTTTCCGCGTTACGCTGGAAAACGACCACGAGATCATTGCCCACACTGCAGGCAAGATGCGCAAGAACCGCATCCGCGTGCTGGCTGGTGACAAGGTTCTGGTCGAAATGACCCCCTACGACCTGACCAAGGGTCGCATCACTTACCGCTTCAAGTAAGGACGCGCCTTGTCGCGTCCTGACGCCTTGGCTCCGAAGCTCGTTCTGGCTTCGTCGAGCCCGCGCCGGATAGAACTTCTGGCGCAGATCGGAATCACTCCCGATCAGGTCGACCCCGCAGACATTGACGAGACACCGCTATCGGGCGAGACGCCACTGCGTCTTGCCCAGCGGCTTGCGACGTCCAAGGCCGAAGTGGTTGCGCAGCGTCATCAAGACGCTGTGGTTCTGGCTGCCGATACGGTTGTTGCCGTTGGTCGCCGTCTTCTTGAAAAGCCGGCAGACGAAGCCGAAGCCCGCCGCTTCCTGAAGCTGCTGTCGGGCCGCAATCACCGCGTCTTTACCGGCGTGGCGGTTGTTGCAAACGGTCGCACTGTATGGCGCGTGGTGGATACCCGCGTGTCGTTCAAGGTTCTGTCGGACGAAGAAATCAACGCCTATGTCGCCTCTGGCGAATGGCGCGGTAAGGCTGGCGGTTACGGCATTCAGGGCCGTGCCGGTGCCTTTGTGAACCGCATTGTCGGTAGTCACCCTGCCGTCATGGGTCTGCCCCTGTTCGAGACCAGCAATCTGCTTAAGGGTGCTG
>JAEZHG010000088.1 GCA_023436945.1 Pseudomonadota bacterium
CCCCAGTCGGGCTTCCACTGCAGCTTGACGTTACCGCCGGTAACCGGCAGTTCGACCTTGCTGCCATCCTCGTCTTCGAAAACGACGGTGCCGGCGTCAACGTTCAGTTCCAGCATCGGGACCTGAAGAACACGACCGGTCGACGGCGAGATCGGCAGGAACGGACTGTAGGTCTTCTGGCGATCCGGCCCGAGGGTCGGCAGCATCACAGCCATGATCTTGTCATAGTTGCGCAGCACACCGAGCAGCGCCGGATCGAAACGGCCCGACTTGTACCAGTCGGTCGAGGACTGGAACTCATAGTCAAAGCCGAAGCTGTCAAGGAAGGCCCGCAGGCGCGCGTTGTTATGGGCGCCAAAGCTGTCATGGGTGCCAAAGGGATCGGGCACCTGCGTCAGCGGCTTGCCTAGATTGGCGGCGACCAGTTCCTGGTTGGGCACATTGTCCGGCACCTTGCGCAGGCCATCCATGTCATCCGAGAAGCAGAACAGCTTGGTCGGGATGTCGCTCATGGCCTGGAAAGCCTGACGCACCATGGTGGTGCGGGCCACTTCGCCGAAGGTGCCCATGTGCGGCAGACCCGACGGACCATAGCCGGTTTCCAGCGTGACCGGACGGGCCAGACCTTCAAACTGTTTCAGTGCTTCATCAGCCTTGCCAGCATCGATCAGGGACTGCGCCACAGCGCGGTCGGCGTCCGACAACCGTTTTTTGAGCACGTGCGCCAGAAGGTTACGGGCTTGCTCAAACGGCCACGAACGGGCCTCACGGGATAGGTTTTCAAGGTTCTGAAGCATGTGGCGGGTTTGACGCCTCATACGCGCGCGGTCAACGGCGACTTGCGTGGATAGCGCGGGTTTTTGCCGATGCTAGCGCGCTTTCAACACATTACGGATCGCCAGACTGGACTGGATGCGCGAAACCCCCGGCAGTCGAGACAGCACGTCCTTATGCAGAACCTCATAGGCTCCCATCGTCGGAGCCACCGCCCGCACGATGTAATCGGCCGCGCCCGCCATCAGATAACAGTCGCGGATTTCGGGATAGTGGCGCACGGCCTCCTCGAACTTTCGCATCTGTTCGTCGGTCTGTTTCTCGAGCGTGATCTGGACGAAAGCGACAATCCCCTCCTCCTCGTCCGCGCCCAGAATGGCGGTGTAGCCTCGGATGACGCCGCGCGTTTCCAACTGTCGAACGCGGCGCAGACAGGCCGAGGCGGACAGCCCGACCTGATCGGCCAGATCAGCGTTACTGATGCGCCCGTCGACTCGCAGTTTCTGGATAATCTTGCGGTCGACTTCATCCAGCAGCATCGCAATATCCTGTCTTCAAATGCGCAGATAATTGTGAAACCGATACCACCACCGCACGTTCATCTGCAATCAGACAGGAAAGGCCTGATTTTTGCGCGTAGCTTTCCGTTGAGGGAGGCCCGCGTCGGGCCCATAAGCGCGAGCGTTTTCAATGCGTGTTCTGGTTCTTGGCGCAGGTGTCATCGGCACCACCACGGCCTGGTATCTGAATCAGGCCGGACATGAGGTCACAGTGGTGGACCGTCTTTCCGGTCCGGCGCTTGAGACAAGCTATGCCAATGCCGGTCAGGTCTCGCCCGGCTACTCCGCCCCGTGGGCGGCTCCGAATATTCCGGTCAAGGCCATCAAATGGCTGATGATGCACCACGCGCCGCTGATCCTTCATGCACGTAGCGATATGGCCATGATCCGCTGGACGTTGCAGATGCTGCGTAACTGCACGCCGGATCGTTATGCAGTGAACAAGGGCCGCATGGTACGACTGGCCGAATATGCGCGTGATGAACTGGACGTTCTGCGCCGCAAGACCGGCATCCAGTATGATGGCCGCCAGCAAGGCACGCTTCAGCTGTTCCGCACCGAGAAACAACTGAAGGACGCCAAGAAGGACGTCGAGGTTCTGAAATCCGAAGGCGTGCCTTACGAACTTTTGGATGCAGACGGTTGCCGCCGCGCAGAGCCGGGCCTGGCCTTCTCGGACGTTCCCTATGTGGGCGCGCTTCGTCTGCCGGGTGACGAGACGGGCGACTGCCGCATCTTTACCCAGACACTGGCCAAGATGGCCGAGGACGCGGGCGTCCAGTTCCGGTGGAACGAGACGATCCACTCCATCCGCCGCGAGGGCGACAAGATCGACAGCGTCGTCACCAACAAGGACACGCTGAAGGCCGACGCCTATGTGCTGGCGCTGGGTTCGTGGTCGCCGCTGATGGTCAAGGACCTGAACCTCGACCTGCCCATCTATCCGGTGAAGGGCTATTCGATCACGGCCAACATCATCGACGACAGCCGCGCGCCGGTCTCGACCGTGATGGATGAAAGCTACAAGATCGCCATCACCCGTCTGGGCAGCCGCATCCGAGCGGGCGGCATGGCCGAGCTGAACGGCTTCAACAAGACGCTGGTCGAGCGCCGTCGCGGCACACTGAACTATTCGGTCGGCAGCCTGTTCCCCGGAGCAGGCGATCTAGAGACGGCTGAGTTCTGGTGCGGCCTGCGCCCGAACACGCCGGACGGCACGCCGGTTGTAGGGGCCTCGCGCTATTCCAACCTGTGGCTGAATACCGGCCACGGCACGCTGGGCTGGACCATGTCGTGCGGTTCGGCAGCGGTCATTTCCGACATGATTTCGGGCAAGACCCCGGCCATCGAGACGGGCGATCTGAACCTTTCGCGCTACGGTCGCTAAACGCAGCACTTGACCCCACAGGCGGGGCGGTGTTCACCCCCGCCTGTGAAAACTTCCGACTTCGATTTCGACCTGCCCGAAGACCGCATCGCTGTGCGGCCTGTGTCCCCGCGTGACAGCGCCCGCTTCCTTGTTGTGAAAGACGGCAAGCTGGAAGACCGCATCGTCCGCGACCTGCCGGACCTGCTGCAACCGGGTGATGCACTGGTGTTCAACGACACCCGCGTGATCCCCGCCCGTATGAGCGGCATCCGCGAGCGTGTCGGGCCAGAGGGCGAGATCCTGACGGTCGAGGTCGAAGCCACCCTGCACCACCGCGACACCTCTGATGTCTGGTCGGCTTTCATGAAGCCGGGCAAGCGCCTGAAGGTCGGCGACCGCATCGTCTTCAGCGATGGCGACGCCGAACCCGTCAACGCTACCTTGGAGGCCAAGGGCGACGACGGCCTTGTGACGCTCAAGTTCGAGAAATCAGGTCCTGCGCTGGACGACTCTATCCGCAACGTCGGCGTCATGCCCCTTCCGCCCTATATCGCGGCCAAACGCCCCGAGGACGAGCAGGACGAGAAGGACTACCAGACCGTCTATGCCCAGCATGACGGCTCGGTTGCCGCACCGACGGCGGGTCTGCATTTCACGCCGGAACTTCTGCAAGCGCTGAAGGACCGTGGCGTATCGACCCATGCCGTAACCCTGCACGTCGGCGCTGGTACCTTCCTGCCGGTCAAGGCGGACGACACCAAGGACCACAAGATGCACTCCGAATGGGGCACGGTGTCCGAGGAAACGGCCAATGCCCTGAACGAAGTGCACGCCAAGGGAGGCCGCATCGTCTGCGTCGGCACCACCTCACTGCGCCTGCTTGAAAGCGCCACGGGCGAGGACGGCATCATCCGCCCGTTCCACGACGACACCGCCATCTTCATCACGCCGGGCTACAAGTTCCGCGCGGTGGATGTGCTGATGACCAACTTCCACCTGCCCAAGTCGACCCTGTTCATGTTGGTCAGCGCCTTTGCGGGCTTCGAGACGATGCACGCGGCCTATAAGCACGCCATCGATAACGAATACCGCTTCTATTCCTACGGTGACGGAAGCCTGCTGTTCCGCGCTTAAGACCACCGCTTCACATCTCGCTGTTTCTTTCCGTGACCGGAGCGGCTTATAGAAAGCCCATGGCTAGCTATTATAACGATCTGCCCGAAGACCTCTCTGCCGCGCTCGACATTCTGGCCTCGGCGGCCAGTGCACTGCGCGATCCGTGGTGGGTGTTCGGCGGCGCGGCGATGGCGCTCAGCGGCCTGACGGAATGGCATGTTCCCGATGTGGACGTGCTGTGCAGCCCGCGCGATGCCAAGACCCTTATCGAAAGCCTTTACGGCGAAGTCAGCCCCGATCCCGGCGAGGGTATGTTCCGTTCGCGGGTGTTCGGTCAGATCCTGACCACGCCGGTTCCGGTCGAGGTCATGGCCGATATGGAAGTCCGTAACGGCGGCGAATGGACCATGATGACCTTCAATAGTCGTATCCCTGTGGCGGTTGACGGCGGACGCATCTATATCCCCTCCGTCGCCGAGCAGATTGAGACCTGCAAACTGTTTGGCCGCCCCAAGGACCTGCAACGCGCCGAACAGCTTCAGCGCCTGCTTTAAACGCGTAGATCACTTTGCCATTTCCGTTTGATATCAAGGCCACCGATGGCCGCGCCCGCACTGGCGTCCTGAAAACCGCACGCGGTGATATCCGCACGCCTGCCTTCATGCCCGTCGGCACAGCCGCCACGGTGAAGGCGCTGACGGTCGATCAGGTGAAACAGACGGGCGCCGATATCCTGCTGGGCAACACCTACCACCTGATGCTGCGCCCGGGCCCGGAGCGCATGGAGCGTCTGGGTGGCCTGCATAAGTTCATGCGTTGGGATAAGCCGATCCTGACCGACAGCGGCGGCTTCCAGGTCATGTCCCTGTCGGGCATCTCCAAGCTGACCGAAGAGGCGGTGACCTTCTCCAGCCACATCGACGGCTCCAAGCACGTCCTGACGCCGGAACGCTCGATCCAGATTCAGGCCGACCGTCTGGGTTCGGACATCGTGATGCAGCTCGATGAATGCGTCGCCTATCCGGCCGATGAAAAGCGCGCCCGTCAGGGTATGGAACTGTCGGCCCGCTGGGCTGTGCGTTCCAAGAACGCTTTCGGCACCCGCGACACCCAAGCGCTGTTCGGCATCCAGCAGGGTTCGACCTATGAGAACCTGCGCAAGGAAAGCTCGGAGCGCCTGCAGGAAATCGGCTTTGACGGCTATGCCATCGGCGGCCTCGCCGTCGGTGAAGGCCACGAGGCCATGTGCGAGGTGCTGGACTATGCGCCGGAGTTCCTGCCGAAAGACCGCCCCCGCTATCTGATGGGCGTGGGCAAGCCGATCGATCTGGTCGAGGCCGTCTATCGCGGCGTCGATATGTTCGACTGCGTTCTGCCGACGCGTGCGGGCCGTCACGGTCAGGCATGGACGTGGGATGGTCCGATCAACATCAAGAACGCCAAGTTCGCCGAGGACGAGAGCCCGCTAGACCCGATGGTCCCCTGCTCTGCCTCTCAGGACTATAGCCGCGCCTATCTGCACCACCTGATCCGCGCCGATGAAATCCTCGGCAAGATTCTGCTCAGCTGGCACAACATCGCCTTCTTCCAGGCCCTGACCGCCGCCATGCGCGACGCCATCGAAAAGGGCGAGTTCGAGCAGTTCCGTAAGGACTTCCGCGCCCGCCACCTCAAGGCGTAATCCGGATAAGTAAAGGGGAGCCAATCGGCTCCCCTTTTTATTTGCGGCCTATCGGCAGTTTCTTTGAAGCGCCATGCCCTTCAGGAACCCGCGGCGCTGTTCGCCAGCGCGGATCGAGGCCTGAACTTCCTGACTGTGGCGATGCGCGCCCGTTAGGCGGCGCACCCACGAACGGCCCGGGATAAAGTCCGTGACCGTATCGCGCACCGCATCCAGCGTGGCATCGGCAGCCGCATCGGCAGCCTGTTCACTGAGGTAGGAGCCGTCCTCGCTCGGCGGGGCGTCGCTATCCGGACCCAGCACCTCGTCCAGACGGGCGATCTCGGCACGAATAGTCGAGCAACGGTTCATATTACGGGCGTCATAGGGGTTGGCCCGCGCCTGAAGCAGAACAGTCGGGATTTCCTCGCGCTTCAGGTTCAAGTCTTCCAGCGGTGCCTGAAGCGCACCGGGCAAGCCCGCCCCGACCTGATCAACGCCACCACGCGCCGAAGCGCCCGCGTTACAGCCAGCCAGCACCACACAGGCACCAGCCATCATCACTAGGTTTCGAGTTTTCATGTGAGTTAAGAGCATGAACAGCGAAGCTGTTCCATGCGGACCGAAACACTGGCGATTTCAGGGAAACATCTTCACGAGAGTGGTACGCCCCCTCGGGCTCGAACCGAGGACCCTCTGATTAAAAGTCAGATGCTCTAACCAACTGAGCTAGGGGCGCGTCTGCACTCTCGTGAAGAGGAGTGCTGTATATGTGCCGACCTGATTCCGGGCAAGCCCTAATTTGCGCAATTCATCATAAAAATTCGCAACTAAGAGATTTCGCCGTTCGGCATTAGAACTTCATGGAGCGTTCATACGCCAAGTTGCACATAGTCAAGCTTACCCGTGGGAACCCCTTTCCCGCGACCGCGTTCGAAACCTAATGAGCAGATCAACCACCATGCGCACCATGTCGCTTCGTACAACGACGCTTACCGTTGCACTTCTGACCGGCAGCACTCTCATGCTTGCCGCATGTGACAACAACTCCGGCTATTCGGATCGCATCTCGGATGTAGAAACCTACGAACCGGTTGAGGCCATGCCTGCCGAAGAGCAAGCCGCGCCTGCCGTCGCCGAGACCCCGAGTGAAGTCCAGACTGACGCCCGTCCGGTTGAATCGTTGCCACCGGAAGTTCGTTCTTCCGAAGAATCGGTCCAACCCGAAAGCGAAACCCTGTTCTATTAAGTTCCGTTTTGAGCACGGGGTGCCACGGCACCCCAC
>JAEZHG010000139.1 GCA_023436945.1 Pseudomonadota bacterium
CGCTGGGAGACCGAAGACCTCGGTCGCGGCGTCTGGCGTGTGGTCATCACCGAGATTCCATATCAGGTTCAGAAGTCCAAGCTTATCGAGCAACTGGCTGACCTGATCGAAAACAAAAAGGCCCCGCTGCTGGCCGATGTGCGCGATGAATCCGCGGAAGACATCCGCCTGATCCTCGAGCCGAAGAACCGCACCATCGAGCCTGAAATGCTGATGGAGAGCCTGTTCAAGCTTTCCGATCTGGAATCGCGTTTCCCGATCAACATGAACGTGCTCGATGCGACCGGTACGCCGCGTGTGATGGGTCTGAAGGAGTGCCTGAAGGCCTTCCTCGATCACCGCCGCGAGGTGCTGAACCGTCGCTCGCAGTGGCGCATTGCCCGTATCGAAAAGCGCCTGCACCTGCTGGAAGGTCTGCGGATTGCGTTCCTCAATCTGGATGAGGTTATCCGCATCATCCGCGAGGACGAGCATCCGAAGGCGACGCTTATTGCCCGCTTCAACCTGACTGAAGTTCAGGCTGACTTCATCCTCGACACCCGACTGCGCCAACTGGCCCGTCTGGAAGAGATGGTCATCACTGAAGAGTACAACAAGCTTCAGGAAGAGCTGGACCACCTGAAGGCGCTGACCTCGTCGGAAGCCAAGCAGTGGAAGGCTATCGGCAAGGAACTAGCCGTGGTTCGTAAAGCGCTGCTTTCACCGCGCCGCACGACCATCGGCGAGGCTGTCGATGCTTCGGCCTTCGTTGCGCCGGAGGCTTTCATCCCGCGTGAAGCCATCACCGTCATCCTGTCAGAGCGTGGCTGGATCCGCGCTGCCAAGGGCAAGGTCGATGATCCGTCCGAGTTGAAGTTCAAGGAAGGCGACAAGCTGGCCTTCTTGGTTCCGGCCTATACGACGGACAAGCTGCTCATCGGTGCCTCGGATGGTCGTATCTTCACGATCGGCGCGGACAAGCTGGCGTCGGGCCGTGGCCATGGCGAGCCGCTGCGCCTGATGATCGACCTTGATGAAAAGGCAGATATTATCAACGTCGTAGCGCACGAACCTAATGCGAAGCTTCTGGTGGCTTCGACGGCGGGTTACGGCTTTGTCGCGCCTGAAAACGATCTTCTGGCCCAGAAGCGCGGCGGCAAGCAGGTGCTGAACGGTGAGATGAAGTCGATGATGCGTGTGAACGGCGACTACGTCGTAACCATCGGCGACAACATCAAAACGCTCATCTTCAAGATTGAGGAACTGCCTGAAATGGGCCGTGGCAAGGGCGTCAAACTGCAGAACTACAAGCAGGGCGGTCTGGCCGATATTGCTATCTTCTCGGAAGAGACCGGCCCTGAGTGGGTTGATGGCGGTGGCCGCAAGCGCAAGTGGGACGACTGGCGTGATTGGGTCGGCAAACGCGCCGCCGTCGGTCGTCAGGGACCGCGCGGACTGCGCAAGTTCCGTTAATATGGAAAAGGGGCCCGAGCGGCCCCTTTTTTGTGACTGTATCTGAGGCCAGCTTTAGGCCAGCGGTTGCCAGCCAAACAGGCCGAGCGCCTCCAGGGGCTTGTACTGCGCCTTGTAGTCCATGTTGGGCGAGCCCTGCACCCAATAGCCCAGATAAACGTAGGGAAGGCCCACTGTGCTGGCCTGATGGATGTGGTCCAGCACGATATAGCGGCCAAGGCTGCGCCGTTCGAGATCGGGATCAAAGGCGCTGTAAACCATCGAAAGGCCGTCACCCAGAAGATCGATCAGGGCAAAGCCGACGAGCTTGTTGTCCGATCCATCCTCAGCAGGAAGGCGATATTCGACGATATGGGTTCGCACCGCCGACTCTTCGATCATGGTGACGAAATCGGCCTCGCTCATGTCGTTCATGCCGCCTTCGGGGTGACGCGCTGCAAGATAGCGTTTGAGGAGCTCGTATTGCTCGATAGTGGCTTCCGGATCGACGATGCGGCGAATGATATCCGCGTTGCGGTTCAGCGTCTTGCGGTTGGTGCGCCCGTATTCAAAGCGATCCACCGGAATGCGGACCGATACGCAAAGTGCGCAGGTCTCGCAGGCGGGGCGATAGGCGATTTTCTGGCTGCGGCGGAAGCCTGCGTGCGTCAGGGCGTCATTGACGGCTGGACCTTCGCTGCTGGGCAGGTTGGCGAAAACCTTCCGCTCCATCCTGTCGGGCAGATAGGGGCAGGGGGATTCGGCCGTAACAAAAAAGCGGAGCTGTCTTGAAGGTACGTGTTCGGTCATGCCGCCTCGGGGGAAGGTCGGAACGTGCAGTCTGGGTAGATAAAGCGGACGGTGGCTTTACTCATTTGTTGATTAGCCATCCGTCCACGTCATTTCGCAAGAGCGATTATAGGCTGGTGTCTGCCGGAAGGACCGGCGCTTCACGCAGCAGCACGATCGCGATGCGGCGGTTGCCCGCCAGCGAGGGGTCGTCTGGATAAAGCGGATCGGAGCCAGCCTTGCCGTTTACCGAATAGATGCGGTCCACGTTCACGCCAGCCGATTGCAGCACGAGGCGCGAGGCATCCGCACGTGCCGACGAAAGGGGCCAGTCACCCGGTGCGCTGGCGCGGTTCGAGCCGGCGACAGAGCTGGTATGGCCGGAAATGGTGATGCGGTTCGGCAGTTGATTGATCACGCGGGCCACGGCGCGCAGCAGTGTCTGGGCGCGGGCATTGGGACGCGAGGAGTTGTTGTCGAACATCGAGCGGCCTTCCTGATCGACCAGCTGGATACGCAGGCCCTCAGGGGTTTGATCGATGATCAGTTGCTTGGACAGTTCAGCCAGTTCCGGCATGGACTGCATGGCCTGACGCAGGGATTCGGCGGCGCTTGCGAAGTCTGCGGCTTCACGGCGGGCGATTTCTGCACGAAGGGCAGCCTCACTGGCCGAGGCGAGGTTAGAGGACTGGCCAGCATCTTCCGGTGCTTCCGGTGCGGCGGGGGCCAGTTGCTCGATCACGCTGTTGGAGCCAGCGCCCTTGGCACCGACGGCATCGCCAAGTGACGTGCCGCCAAGAAGCCCGCCAGAACCGGAAGTCGTGGCCGAAACACTGGATGGCGCGAAATATTCGGCGATGCCGCGCTTTTGCTCGGGATCGGTCGTGTTAATCAGCCACATGAGCAGGAAGAAGGCCATCATGGCG
>JAEZHG010000263.1 GCA_023436945.1 Pseudomonadota bacterium
GCCCTGCACAACGCCCCATTGCTGCTGATCAATCCGTTAGGCGCCCTGCTGATGGCGGGGCGCACCACCCATGCGGTCGGCATGCTTTACATGCCCGGCCTGTCCCTGACGCGGGCCATCGGCATGACCCTGACATGGCTTTCCATGCTGATTGCGGGTGTCAGCCTGCTGGTCTGGTCCGTTATCTGAGCGAAGTCCGGTTGCGGTAAGCCGCGCTGTCGGCCATATCCGCCCCTATGGCCGACAACACGTCTCCTTCCCGCCCCGCCGCTTCGGAAATTCTGCACGAGCTGGTCAGCGCTGCCCTCAAGGCCGGTGCCGACGCCGCAGAAGCCGCAACCTCCAAACGCGCCTCCTTCGGGATCGGCGTGCGAAACGGCGAGCTTGAAGACGCCGAGCGCGAGGAATCCACCGACCTCGGCCTGCGTGTCTTTATCGGCAAGCGTCAGGCGACGGTCTCGTCCTCGGACCTTTCAGAGCCAACCCGTGGCCGCCTCGTAGAGCGCGCCATCGCCATGGCCCGCATGTCGCCGGAAGACCCCTACGCCAGCCTCGCGCCCAAGGAACTGCTGGCCCAAGGCCCGCACGCCGACCTTGACCTCTACGATCCGACCGAGCGCACTGCCGAGGATCTGGAAGCCGCTGCCCGAGCCGCCGAACAGGCCGCCATGGCCGGCGAGGGCGCGTCGCGCTCCGAAGGCGGCGATGCCTCTTGGTCGACGTCCGAATGGCAACTGGTTACCTCTGACGGCTTTGTCGGCACCTATCGCGGCAGCAGCTTCTCCATCGGCGCAGGCGTCATTGCCGAGAAAGACGGCCAGATGGAGCGTGGTGGCCAGCATCGCTCGCGCCGTCACCTCGAGGATGTTCCCTCGCCCGAGGAAATCGGCAAGGAAGCTGGCGAGCGCGCCGTGGCCCGCGTCGGAGCCCGCAAGATCGCCTCGACCACCGCGCCGGTGATTTTCGAGAACCGCATCGCCACCCAGATTCTGTCGCCACTGCTTGGCGCGATCTCCGGCCCGTCGATTGCGCGTGGCTCGTCCTTCCTGAAAGACAAGCTGAACCAGCGCATCCTGCCCGCGGGCATCGACCTGATCGACGACCCGCTTCGTCCGCGCGGCATGGGCTCGACCCCGTTCGATGATGAAGGTGTCGCCGTCCAGAAACGCGCCCTGCTGGAAGACGGCATCCTGACCACATGGCTGCTGAACACCGCATCGGCAGCCCAGTTGGGAATGACCTCCACCGGTCACGCCTCTCGCGGTCTGGTCGGCCCGTCGGGCGTTTCGGCCCACAATGTGCATCTGGAAAACGGCGAAGGCACTCTGGCTGACCTGATGAGTGGGGCTGGCACAGGCCTTCTGGTCACCTCGATGTTCGGCCCGTCGCTGAACGGAAACACCGGCGACTGGTCTGCCGGGGTATCGGGCTTCTGGTTCGAGAACGGCGTGGCTGTCTATCCGGTCAGCGAAGTCACTGTCGCCGGCAACCTGATCGACCTCTACGCCCGCCTGCAACGTGGCGGCGATCTGGAGCGTTACGGTTCGTTCAACACACCTTCGCTGTTGTTCGACAAGGTAGCCATCGCCGGTAAATGACAACAGCCTACGACCAGGACCTCGCCCTTATCCGTCAGGCCGCATTCGATGCCGGCCAGATGGCGCTCGACTATCGCGATGCGGGGCTGAAGGTCTGGTCGAAGGAAAACGCCTCTCCGGTCACCGATGCCGATCTGGCGGTCGATACCTTCCTGAAAGAGCGCCTCTTGTCGGCCCGTCCCGACTATGGCTGGCTTTCCGAAGAGACCGCCGACAGCACCGAGCGTCTGAGCAAGAAGCGCATCTTCGTCGTTGATCCCATCGACGGCACCTCGGCCTTCATGAAGAACAAGCCGTGGTGGTGTACCCCCATCGCGGTTGTCGAGGATGGACGTCCTGTGGCCGCCGCCATCTACGCCCCGATGCTGGGCGAGATGTTCGAGGCCACCCTTGGGGGCGGTGCGCGCTTGCAAAACCGCCTGATCAGCGCCTCGGACACCGCACAGCTGGAAGAGGCCGAACTTCTCGCCGATGCCCGCCTGATGGAGGCTCGCGAGTGGGACGAACCTTGGCCCCACATGAACTTCTCCAAACGCAATGCGCTGGCCTATCGCATGGCCCTTGTCGCAGCGGGTGCATTCGATGCCGCCATCGCCATCAGCCCTAAATGGGACTGGGATGTTTGCGCCGGATCACTGATCGCCGAAGAGGCTGGTGCCATCGTCAGTGACCACAAAGGTCAAAAATGGCGATTTAATCGCCACGATCCGCGACAAACTAGCATGATTTGTGCTGCACCTGCGCTGCACCCGTTGATAATCCGGCGCACAGCGCCTATCCCGCTCGCTTCTGACCCCTCACCCGTATAGTGGACCATCTCTCCATGGCCGACAGCAACAACACCCAGCTTCTGCACCTCGTCATTGGCGGCGAGATGCGCCACCCGTCGGAGCCGACCTTCCGTGACCTGTCGGAAGTCGAGTTCGTCGGTGCATTTGGTTCGTACGACGAAGCCAAGGCTGCCTGGAAGGCTCGCGCTCAAGCAACCGTCGATAACGCCCACATGCGTTTCTTCATCCTGCACGCCCACAAGCTGATCGATCCGCGCGGCGACGCCTGATCCATCTGTCAGACAGGGTTTCAGGAACGGCCCAGTCGTCCCTGTGACAATGCAGACACCGCAAGGGCGGCTGTGAGCTTTGGCTCCAGCCGCCCTTGTCGTATGGTGGCTTAGGCTTTCACATCAAAAGGACACCGAACGATGGGTATCTCCGCCGAACAGGTCATGAGCCTTGTGTCGCTTTTGTTGGTGCTAGTGTTCTGGCTGATGATTCTACAGAACAAGCGCGCGCGGGATCGCGCCCTCAACGATGCGCTTATCCGCCGCGAACAGGAGCTTGAGGCCGAGCGCCAGCGTCACGCGCCAAAGCCCGCTGAAAATCCTGAAACGCCTGACAGGGAAAAGTCCGGCCCGTGGGGCTAAGGCCCGCGCAGCACTACTCGCGGCACAATATCCGCTCGACCAGCAGATCGCCCCACCACCGCGAGCGGAAGGTGCAGGTCATGACCACAGGGTCATAGGCCTCGCTCTCGACCCACTCGACCAGACCAATGCCTTGCGGTTCGATCTCGTTGGCATAGGTCTCCAGAAAAAGGTCCAGAACCCCCGTCTTGCCCTCGCGGTTATGAAGGGTGCGGCGGTTCAGTTCCTTGCGTGCCTCTGACATGGGTTGGCCCAGATGGAAGTGCCGATAGAGCGCCCCCATCAGCCCCGCACGGTCTGCCCCGGACTTGCAGTGCATCAGCGCAGGATACTCGATCGCGGCAAACATATCGCGCGCCTTGCGGATACGCTCTGGCAGAGGCGCATCGCGCGAATCCAGTGGCGCATCCACCAGCGTCAGACCCAGTCGCGCACAGGCTTCGCGTTCCAGATGGAAAAACGCCTCGTCCCGCTCACCGCGCAGATTGATGATGGTTTTCACACCCTGCGCCTTCCACCACGCCAATTGACGCGGTGAAGGCTGGTTCGAGCGTATCATCTGCGCATCTATCCAGTGCGCATTGGTAAAGCTTATGCGGATAAAGCCGTGGTCCGACCATAAATAGGAGCAGCGGGCCTTGAAACGGCCCCACGGCGAGGACAGATCGAAATGCGACATACCTGTCAGATAACCGCCACAGGCGCGCAGGTCACGTCTTTGCATCCACTGTATCCCCGCTTACCGCGCTTGACTTGCAGCGCCACACGTTCGACCCAAGCCCTATGAACACGCCCGCCAAAGCCTCTGACGACAAAAAGCCGCTGCGCCCGATGCTGGCGCGCATCTGGCGGGACTATCTGTCTCAGCACAAGCCTGCCTTTTTCAGCGCCTTGGCACTGGCAGCCCTGTCGGGTGGTTTGACGGCAGCCCTTTTGCGCTTTCTGGAACCTTCTATCGACCTATTGTTCCAGAAGCATGACGGGCCGGTTCCGTTCCTTGGACTTTTCACCGTTCAGCCCAATCTGCTGATCTTCCTCGTTCCGGGCGTCATCATATTCCTGTCGATCATGCGGTCTCTGTCCATGGCTGGTCAGGGCGCTGTGGTGAACCGTCTGGGTCACGGCATTGTCGGCGATATCCAGAAGCAGCTCTTCTCGCGCATGATCAACGCGGACCTGTCGCGTCTGCGTAACCAGCACTCGGGCACCTTCGTCTCGTCGGTTTTGTTCGACGCCAACCTTGTGCGCGAAGCCTTCACCAACGGCATCGTCAACTACAGCCAGAACCTGCTGGTGCTGTTGGGTGTGATGGTGGCCATGGCCTTTATCGACCTGCCGCTGACCCTGATCGTGCTGCTGGGTGTGCCAGCCGTCAGCCTGATCATGCGCAAATTCGGCAAGAAGTCGCGCAAGGCCGCCAAGGGCGCGATGGCCGAAACCGAGAACCTGTCCTCGGCCCTGATGGAAAACCTCGACGGCGTGCGCGTCATCAAGATCGAGAACCGTGAGGCCGCCGAAGAGGCCAATGTCTCCAACGTCATCGACCGTCGCCAGCGCCATGTGATCAAGGGTGCCGACAGCCGCGCCTTTGCCGGTCCGGCGTCCGATATCATCGCCTATTCGGTTGTGGCCGCCGTTATCGGCTATGCGGGCTGGAGCGCCAGCAAGGGCGAGATGTCGGTCGGCTCGTTCGCGGCCTTCATCGCCATGCTGATGCTGGCTGGCCAGTCTCTGCGCCAACTGACCAACCTCGCCACCGTCCTGTCCGAAGGCATGACCGCCGCGCGCCGTCTTTTCGAGGCTCTGGATATCCAGCCGGAGATCCGCGAACAGGCCAATCCGCAAGAGCTGCCCGCCGGCCCTGTCACCCTCGCCTTCGAGGATGTTCATTTCGCCTACAATACGGCCACCGGCCCCGTGCCGACCCTGAACGGTGTGAATCTTACCATCGCGCCGGGAGAGACGGTCGCTCTTGTCGGCCCATCGGGTGGCGGCAAGTCCACGATCCTGAGCCTGCTGCCGCGTTTCTATGATGTGACGTCGGGCCGTATCACCGCCAATGGCCATGACCTGCGCGACCTGAGCCTATCGTCCTTGCGCGATCATATCGCCCTGGTGACGCAGGAGCCGTTCTTATTCGACGACACCATCGCCGCCAACATCGCCTATGGCCGCGAGAACGCATCTGAAGACCAGATCATCGAGGCCGCCCGTTCGGCTGCCGCGCATGATTTCATCATGACCCTGCCCCACGGCTATCAGACCCGCGTGGGCGAGGCCGGTGCCCGTCTATCCGGTGGCCAGCGCCAGCGCATCGCCATCGCCCGCGCCTTCCTGAAGGACGCCCCGATCCTGCTGCTGGACGAAGCCACCAGTGCGCTGGACACCGAAAGCGAAGCCTTGGTCCAACAGGCGCTGGACCGCCTGATGGAAGGTCGTGCCACGTTGATGATCGCGCACCGCCTTTCCACCGTGCGCAACGCCGACCGGATTTATGTGATTTCTGCTGGTCAGGTCGCCGAGATCGGCACCCACGACGAACTGGTGGCCAAGGGCGGCATCTATGCCCGTCTCGCCCGCCAACAATCGCTGGAAGCCGCCAG
Source organism: Pseudomonadota bacterium (assembly GCA_023436945.1). Taxonomy (GTDB): domain Bacteria; phylum Pseudomonadota; class Alphaproteobacteria; order Caulobacterales; family Caulobacteraceae; genus Brevundimonas. Next base: position 5,625 of record JAEZHG010000263.1, read on the forward strand.
CCCTATCGCCTCCGACGCCCTGCCTGATGAGACCGGTGCATGAGACCCCTTCGTAATCCGGCCTTCCAGAACGCAGTTGCCAGCCTGCTCGCGGGTTGGCTGTCGTTTTGCTACAAAACCACACGCTGGGAGGTCGAGAACCTGCCCGCCGCCGAAGAGGTGTGGGATCAAGGCGGCGGCGTTCTGGTCGCCTTTTGGCACTCGCGTCTGGCTCTCTCCATCGCCTCGTGGCCGATGGACCGCGCCCAGAAGATGCGCGGCATGATCTCCCTGTCTGCCGATGGTGAGTTCATCACCAAGGCCGTGGCCAAACTGGGCGTGGAGGCTGTGCGCGGCTCCTCGTCCAACAAGGACAAGAAGGGTTCTGCCAAGGGCGGCACCCAAGCCCTGCGCGATGGTTTGAAACAGCTCAAGGTCGGCGGTCTGGCAATCACGCCCGACGGCCCGCGCGGCCCTGCGGGCGTGATGGCCGAGGGCCTGCCTGTCATGGCCAAGATGTCGGGAGCGCCCGTGCTGTTCCTTGGCATTTCGACCCGCAATGCCATCCAGTTCAACAGTTGGGACAAGGC
>JAEZHG010000005.1 GCA_023436945.1 Pseudomonadota bacterium
GGCCAGACCTTCAGTCTGGACCGCGCCGCGACGGTTGAAGCGGTAGTGAACGGCCGCGTTGTGCGCACCCTGAGGCTTGAGCCAGGCACCTACGATGTCAGCGACTTTCCCTTCGTGCAGGGCTCCAACGACATTGACCTGATCATCACGGACGACGTGGGTCGCCGCGAGGTCATGTCCTTCTCGCTGTTCATCGACCGCACCCAACTGGCCACCGGCCTGTCGGAATACGGCTTCTATGGCGGTGTGGTGGCGGACCGGAAGGGAGACACCACAGACTACAGTGACGACTTCAGCTTCTCGGGCTTCTATCGCCGGGGTATGAGCGACAGCCTGACACTGGGCGGCAACATCATGTACTCGGATGCGGCCTCGGTGGTCGGGGGCGAGATGGTCTGGGGTACGTCCTTCGGTACCATCGGCGCGGATGTGGCGGTTAGCGATCTGCGCGATGCCGGAAGCGGATGGGCGCTGAACGTCACCTATGAGCGTCTGATCCAGACGGAAACGGGCGGTACCTCGATTATGGCCGCCGTCGAAACGCGCAGCCGTGCCTTCGGTACGTCCAGTCTGATGACGGTCGATAATCCCTATGTGCTGAATGCCACCTTCGGCATGAACAAGTCCTTCGGGGACCAGTCCTTTGCCGGAGTCCAGGCCCGCTATGCCTTGGGGCGTGGTAACCGCGAGGACGAAGGCTCGCTGCGCTTTACCTATGGCCGCCGTCTGGGCGCTATGATGAACCTGATTGCCGATGTCGATTATACGACCGGCAGTTTCAGCGAGGGCATTGGCGGGCGTCTGGCGCTGGTCCGCCGCTTTGGCCAGAACGGCTCGGCGCGTGCAGAATATGACACCCGAAATGAGCAGGCCCGCCTGGGCTATCAGACCTCTGGCGGTCAGGGCATCGGCGCATGGAGTGCGTCGGCCAATCTGGATGTCGGGGCCGATCTTTACGGGCTGAACGGTACGGCGGCCTATCTGGCCAACCGCGCCGATCTGGGCTTTGCCCACACCACGGCCTATGCCGCCGATGCCAATGAGATCACCAGCCAGCGCACCTCTGTGCGTCTGGGCTCGTCCATTGCCTATGCGGGCGGAAAGTTCGCCATTGGCCGTCCGATCAGCGACGGCTTCATGATCGTAACCCCCTATAGCGGCGCTGACGGGGTGCAGGTCGAGGTCGAGCCGATGGAGAGCAGCCGCTATGCGCAATCGGGCCTGTTGGGTCCGGCGCTGTTCGGCCAGATCAGTTCCTATTCGCCGCGCACCATCACCTATGACGCCCGAGAGGCGCCTCCCGGATTTGATGTGGGGCAGGGGGCGACGCGTGTTCTGGCCCCGTATCGTGCCGGATATCTGGTCACTGTGGGCTCCAGCTATGGGCTGACGGTGATCGGTTCGCTGCTGGATTATAGCGGTGAGCCGGTGGTGCTTTTGTCAGGCGAGGCGATCGAGATCGGCGGCGAAGAGCGCCGCGTGACCGTCTTTACCAACCGTCAGGGCGTGTTCGGGGCCAGTGGCCTGAAGGCGGGCCGCTGGCGGATCGAAATGATCGGCGATCCCGGCCCTGTCTATGAGGTGACGATCCCCGATAGCGATGACGGTATCGCCCGCGTCGGCACCTTGCGACCTATCCCCTAAAGGCCGTGATCGAGGACCTATTATGTTGAACCCGACAAAGCCTAATCTGCCCGCAAAGTCCCTTGGCGCGTTTGCTGTCGGCGTGATGGCCATGGCCGCCCCGATGGTGGCATCGGCCCAGTGCGCCACGGTCGATCCGGTTGTGGTGCCGCAGATTCTGATCGACCCGCTGGATGCCAGTGGCCCTGCCGAACTGGTGCAGCCGTTGATGCTGACATTCCGGCGCACGGGAACGGATACGGCGGTCGGCCCGCTGGCAATCCGCTATCAGATCGTGGACGAGGATTCGAACGTGCAGTCGCGCGTGGGTGAAAGCCGTGGGCCGAGCGTCGAGTGGCAGGCTCCGGGGTCTTCGCGCGATGTGGGCGCGTTCCGCAGCGAGGCCTATTCGCTACTGCGCTCCGGCCTCGTTGTGCTGGGCGATAACGACCATGCGGCGCAGTCTGCGGTCAATCTGCGCGTTACCAACCTGAGGGCTGATCTGGCGGCAGGCGTTTATCGCGAACAGTTCACCGTGCGCTATTGGTGCGGTGATGACCCTTCGGTGACGCCCTATGAGGCGCAGGGTCTGGTCGGGGTAACGGTGGCGGTGCCAAACGTGCTGAGCGCCAATATTGCGGGCGTGTCCCAGCGCGGAAAGATCGACTTTTACGACTTTGCCATGCTGCGCCGACAGCTTCAGGTTTCGGTACGCAGCACGGGTCCGTTCAATGTCACGGCCCGCAGTCTGAACGGCGGCGAGTTGCTGCGCGAGAATGGTAACCTGCGCGATGCGGCGGATACGATCAGCTATGAGGCCCGCTTTGACGGCGAGCTGCTGTCGCTGGAGGGCACAAGCCAGCAGCGACAGGCGCGGGCGGGTCTGTCAGGCCGCCAAATCCCGCTGGAGGTCGAGGTGGGTAGCGTAGAGTCCAAGCGGGCAGGGCGCTATCGCGATACCCTGCTGCTGACGCTCTCTCCGGCCAACTGATCAGGCGCGCGGCACGATCCGGACGCTGACCCAGTTCAGACGCTTGGTCTGCTGCCCATAGTCGAGCGCCAGGGTGTCCGTGCGGATATCCGGACGGTTCGATTGCGTCATCATGGTCTCGCCCGAAAGCGACAGCGGAATGCGCTGGCCGCCCTTGATCAGGGTCACGCCTTCCATATCGGCCGAGTGCTTCAGATAGACATTATAGCCGCTGGCCGCGTTGCAGAACTCGTCCGAGGTGCCGAGCTTCAGCACGCCATCGTTTTCGGCCTCAATGGCCGGCGTCATCTGCACGCGGCAAATCACAGGCACCACAGCCGTAATACGGATGGTGGAGCTGGCACCGCCGGATTTGGAGGTGTCCGCATGGGCCGCCGAAGTCATCAGCGCGGTAAGGATGAGGCCAAGGCCAATCTTGCATTTCATGACTATTTGTCTCGACGCGGTGGTCTGTATCTTCGAGATACACGTCGAGAGTTAAATCATGCCGATGATTTAGGCTTATTTGCAGATGAACACTCATGAATAACGAGTGTTTAATAATCCTATATACCTTGGTTATTTAAATGCTGATGTTTGTGGTTACTCAACCATTTAGCATTTTGTGAGCTACCCTATCGGCTGCTCTGGCGCTTCCACTCATCGATATAGGGGCGGGCGCGCAGGACCTTTGACTGCGGATCGAGCAGGATATGGGCGCTGGCGGGAGCCGAGAAGGCGGCCGTACCGTCCCGCATTTCGATCGTATAGGGGCGACCGTCGATCTCGATATCGACAGGCATGACGAAGGGCTGGTTGGCAGGCGTTTTCCACGACAGGCGCACTACATCGCCCTGACGCTCCATCACCAGCTCCGGCAGGGCGGCCTGATAGAGATAGGCGTCGAAGAACCAGCTCATGTCCTTGCCCATCAGGGCGCTGACGATGGTGATGTAGTGGGCGGTGGTGCGGTACTGGGGCGTGAACTGGCCCGGTTGCGGGTCGGGTGTGCCATAGACCAGTTCGCGCAAGGAGCGCTTGAAGGCCTCGTCGCCCATATAGAGGCGTAGGGTGTGGGCGATAAGTGCGCCCTTGTAATAGAGGTCCAGCGCAGGGCCCGTTTCCGCCTTATAGACCGTGGCCGCATCCTGCGGCTGGCCCGACACCAGCGGGAAGCGGTTGGTCAGGGTGCGGCGCATGGTTTCCAGCTCGGACTGCATGGCGCGTTCACCGTTCAGCCAGCGGGCATAGAGCGGCTGCATATAGGTGCCGAAACCCTCGTGCAGCCACATGTCGTCCCACGACACATTGGTCATCTGGTTGCCGAACCATTCATGGGCCAGTTCGTGCTGTAGCAGCCAGTCATAGCCCTTGCCGTCCAGCTTGTAGCCGTTGCCATACGCGTTGAGGGTCTGGTGCTCCATGCCAAGGTGCGGGGTCTCGACCACGCCGACCTTTTCATCGGCAAAGGGATAGGGACCAACCCACTCCTCGAAGAAGGCCAGCATTTGCGGAAGTTGGTTGAAAAGTCCCTCGGCCTTGTCCTTGGGCACATTGTCCAGCGCCCAGAAGTTCAGCGGGATGCTGTTGCCGTATCGGCTTTGATACTGGCCTGTCAGTTCCTGATAGGGGCCGACGTTCAGGGTGATGGCATAGGTGTTGGGATCGCGGGTGGACCAGTGCCACGTCGTCGAGCCATCGCCATGCTCTTGCACGCCGACCAGACGGCCATTGGCTGGCGCGGACAGGCCCTTGGGCACGGTGATGTGCATATCCACGCGTGCAGGCTCGCCCATGGGGTGATCGATACAGGGCCAGATCAGGTCGCAGCCCTCGCCCTGGATGGCGGTGGCGACCCAAGGCTGGCCATTAGCCTCGCTCCAGACCCAGCCGCCGTCCCACGGGGGCGTTTGGGCCACATGGGGCGTGCCGCCATAGGCAATGTTCACCGCCACCGATTCTCCGGCCTCCAGAGGGCGCGGAAGGGGAATCGTCAGGCGGCCTTCGGGATTGGTCCAGTTGGTGATGTCCTGATCACCCACCTGAATACCGTCGATGGAAAAGCGGGTGTCGAGTTCCAGCACAATGGCCGACACAGGGGCGGTGGCCGTGAAATCCAGACGCGCATGAGCCTGAACGTATTGGCTCTCGGGCTTGATGTCGAAGGCCAGATTGGCCGCATCGAAGCGCACAGCCAGTTGTTCGGGGGTGCGCGGTGTGCCGCTGGACAGGGTAAAGGGCGTGGATGCGCCCGCCTCTTGCGCCAACGCAGGTGTGACCATCAGGGACGCAGCCGCAAGGGCGGTGCAGGCAGAGGTCAGCAGGTGGCGGCGCATTGGCATCGGCGAATATCCGTTAAGCAGTGTTCTTCAGAGCTTTACGGGCGATGCGACAAAAGAAAAAGGCCGCTGTTTCCAGCGGCCTCTTCCAGAACTTCAAAATCAGCAGGGCTGATTAGGCAGCGGCTTGTTCAGCCAGCTTGGCCTTGACCTGACGCTTGATGCGCAGGGCTGCAGTCGACAGCTTCTCATCGCGAGCTTTCACGATGAATGCATCCAGACCGCCCTTATAGTCGAGCGTGCGCAGGGCAGCGTTCGAGATACGCAGGGAGAAGGTTTGGCCCAGAGCGTCCGAGGTCACCTTGACCGTCTTCAGGGACGGCAGGAAACGACGCTTGGTCTTGATGTTCGAGTGGCTCACATTGTGGCCGACCATCGGGCCGATACCCGTGAGTTCGCAACGACGCGACATCTTAAGATCCTCAAGGTCACATCCGCGCAAACATTGCGGACGCATGAAAACAGTTGGCGCAATAGGCTTGTGGCCCTTGCGAGAGGGGGCCGTATAGAGGATGGACTCAGTCCTCGTCAAGCTGAGTCTGCAATGAAGAAGACTCTTCCTTGGTGGTAGAAACCTGACAAACAGGGATCGAATGCGTTCAGCCACCGTTTATATCGGCAACGCTATATAGTCTGACATGATGAGCCGTTTGAAGATGTCCCCCATGAAAAAGCCCTCGGCCGCTATGGTCCGTATGTTGGCTCTGGCCGCGCCTCTGGTTGCGGGCGGTGCGCTTTTGGCTGCTCCGGCCTCGGCTCCGCAGGCTCAGTCCACCAGTCAGGTCCTGCCGGGCTATTGGGAATATACCACCAGCGTATTCGGCGTGCGTGACACCGAACAGAAATGCGTGCGCCCCAGCGAGATCAACCGATTCTTCGGCGGTCTCTCGACCCGCAAATGGCAGTGCACCTATCCGGTCAGCGAGGCCGCCAACGGTCGTGCGCGCTTTGAAGGCACCTGTCAGGACCGCAAGGGCCGCCGCGTGAACGTGCGCCTGAACGGCACCTATCAGGAGCAGTCGTTCCGCTTTAACGGCGGCGCACAGCTCTCGCGCGGCACGCCTTACATTCCGGCCACCATCACGGCCCGCCGCATCTCGGCCCAGTGCCCCGCCAATGCGGAATATTTCTGATCCCGCACAGGTAGGCCTCTAGAGACACAAAAGCCCGCCAGATCGCTCTGGCGGGCTTTTTAGTTGCCAATGGCAAGCGCTTACATGGTGCTGTTGTCGATGACGAAGCGGTATTTCACGTCCGACTTCAGCATGCGCTCATAGGCTTCCTCGATCTGCTCGGCGCGGATCATTTCGATGTCGGAGACGATGTTGTGCTCGGCGCAGAAGTCGAGCATCTCCTGGGTTTCTGCGATGCCGCCGATGAGGGAGCCGGCGATGGAGCGGCGGCCGCCGATCAGGATGCCGACGCTGGGCGACGGGTGGCCATGTTCCGGCACACCGACGAGGCACATGGTGCCGTTGACGCGCAGAAGCTTGGTGAAGGCATCCAGATCGTGGCTGGCCGCCACGGTGTTCAGGATGAAATCAAAGCTGCGGGCGTGGGCCTTCATCTGGTCCTTGTCACGCGAGACGACGACTTCGTGCGCGCCCAGATCAAGGGCGGCCTGAACCTTCGATTCCGAGGTGGTGAAGGCCACGACATGTGCGCCCAGTGCGCGGGCCAACTTCACTCCCATGTGGCCAAGGCCACCGATACCGACCACGCCGACCTTCTGGCCCGGACCGACTTTCCAGTGGCGCAGCGGCGACCATGTGGTGATGCCCGCGCACAGCAGCGGGGCGACTGCGGCCAGCTGCTCGACAGGGTGGGTGATCTTCAGGACGAAGTCGTCCTTGACCACGATGCGCTGGGAATAGCCGCCAAGGGTGTGGCCCGGCGCGTCGGCGGTCTTGCTGTCATAGGTGCCGGTCATGCCCTTTTCGCAGAACTGCTCAAGGCCCTCGTCGCAGGAGTGGCAGGACTTGCAGCTATCGACCATGCAGCCGACGCCGACGACGTCGCCTTCCTTGAAGCGGCTGACCGAGGCACCGACGGCCGAGACGCGGCCGACGATCTCGTGGCCCGGAACGCAGGGGAATTTCACGGCGCCCCACTCGCCGCGCACGGTGTGCAGGTCCGAGTGGCAGATGCCGCAGTAGTCGATTTCGATCTGCACATCGTGTGCGCCAACGTCACGACGGGGGATGGTGATGGCTTCGACCGGACGGTTTGCGGCGGTTGCGCCATAGGCTTTGACGGTCATGGCAGGGGTCCTGTGACTGCTCGAAACTGATGGTTCGCAGTGTAGCGGTCAGGACACGCCAGCAATACCCTGAAATCATTGTGAACACGCGGGACAAGGGGCCGCATTGCCATAACGCCATCTGAAGTTGCAGATTGCTGTTCCGGCAATGCTGAGGGGCGTGCCGTTATTGACCCACCACCGAAGGACCTTGCATGACTGAACCCCAGCCAGCAGCCCCCGATGGTGCGCCTGCGCCAAAGCGTAATGCGTTCACCCGTTTTCTGGACACCGTCGAATGGCTTGGCAATCTGCTGCCGCATCCGGTGACTCTCTTCTTCCTTTTGGCGGCAGGCATGGTCCTGCTGTCGGGCCTGTTTGGCTATCTGGGCGTTGCGGTCGAGGACCCGCGTCCGGCAGGCGCTTCGGGCCGTGCCGATGACGGCATGATCCGCGCGGTCTCGCTGCTGAGTGCCGATGGCATACGCCGTATCTTCAGCGGCCTTGTCACCAACTTCACCAGCTTTGCGCCTCTGGGCGTGGTGCTGACGGCCATGCTGGGTATCGGCGTGGCGGAAAAGTCGGGTGTTCTGTCGGCGGCTGTGCGCGGCATGGTGTTGGGCGCGTCCAAAAACATGGTGACGCTGGTCATCGTGTTTGCCGGTGTAATGTCCAATACGGCGTCGGAACTGGGCTATGTGGTCCTGATCCCGCTGGCGGGTGTGGTCTATTATTCGCTGGGTCGTCACCCGCTGGCGGGTATGGCCGCGGCCTTTGCCGGTGTGTCGGGGGGCTATTCCGCGAACCTGTTGATCGGCACGATTGATCCGCTGCTGGCCGGTATTACCGAAGAGGCCGCGCGTCTGATCGATCCGAACTATTCGGTCACGGCGACGGCCAACTGGTATTTCATGGCGGTCTCGACTTTCCTTGTGACCATCGTCGGCTGGGCGGTCAGCACCTATATCGTCGAGCCGAAACTGGGGGCCTATAACAAGGACGACGCGGACCCGACCGTGCTTGAAAAAGCCAGTGCAGACCCCCTGACCGCACAAGAGAAGAAGGGCCTGAAGGTTACGGGCCTTGTTCTGTTGGGCGTGCTGGCGGTGATGTTGCTGACGGTGGTGCCGTCCTGGGGCGTGCTGCGCGATCCGGTGACGGGCGATGCCATGCGTTCGCCGTTCTTCAGCGGCTTTGCGGTTTGGATCTTCATCTTCTTCCTCGCCATGGGCTGGGCCTATGGTCGTGTGGTCGGCACGGTGAAGAATGACCGAGACGTCATCGACGGCATGGCGCAGGCCATGAGCTCGCTGGGCCTCTACCTCGTCATCATCTTCTTTGCGGCCCAGTTCGTGGCCTTCTTCAACTGGTCCAACATCGGCTCGATCACGGCGGTGAAGGGGGCCCAGATGCTGGAGACGGCAGGCCTGACCGGTCCGATCGTCTTCGTCGGCTTCATCATCATCTGCGCCATTGTGAACCTGTCTATCGGTTCGGCCTCGGCCCAGTGGGCGATGACGGCACCGATCTTTGTGCCGATGCTGATGCTGGTGGGCTATTCGCCGGAGGTTATTCAGGCGGCTTACCGGATCGGGGATTCCACGACCAACATCATCACCCCGATGATGAGCTATTTCGGTCTGATCCTCGCTTGGGCGGTGCGCTTCGACAAGAAGGTCGGCATAGGCACCATGATCGCGATGATGCTGCCCTATTCGATCTTCTTCACCATCGCATGGACGATCCTGTTCTTCCTGTGGGTGTTCGGTCTGGGCCTTCCGGTCGGGCCGGGGGCTCCGACCTTCTACAGCGTCGGCTAAGGACAGAACTGCGGATAAAACAAACCCCGCCTTTCCATAGGGAGAGGCGGGGTTATTCGTGGCCGGGGGACACCACGAATAATCAGGCTGGAGGGGACTGTGCCTGTTTACTGAACAATTGAACGACACAGTGCCAATTGGGTTGCAGGCGGCATTCGTGAAAAAGTGGTTAACGCCAAAAATCGGGGATATCTTCTTTTAGAGCGTGCAGTAGGGCCGGATATTCCGGCCCTTCGCGCTAGCAGCCTAGTCACGGATATTGGGGAAATGTTCGTGACTTTGCGGGTTCTTGGCGAGGGCCGCAGCGACCAGCGGCTCACCCTTTTCCGGCTCTCCGCTCAGGGTCAGGGTGCGGCCATATCCGAAAATCACATAGGGGTTCTCGGGATCAATCCCATAGGCGGTTTCATAGGCCTTGCGCGCTTCTGAACGGCGCAGCAGGGCAATGAGAGCATTGCCTTTCAGCATGTGGGGAACAGCCGATGCATCGCCCTGTGCAATGGCCTGATCGCAATAGACGATCATGGCCTGCGAGCTATATTCCTGCATCCGCGCATAGCGATCCAGCGCACAGAATGAGGTCGGGTTGGACAGGTCCACACGGGTCAGTTGCTTGAAGCTGGCCTTGTCGGCATTGGCCCCGCGCGTATTGCCCTGGGCCTCGCGGGCGATGGCGCGCTCGATCAGGAAGGCGGGCACGTTGTCCTCGACGCTCAAGGCCTGCGTCAGCACAGCCTCGGCCTTGGCTGGATCGGTGTCGTGCAGTTCGGCCACGGCGTTCTGGACGATAAAGCGGAACAGGAAGAACTCGGCATGCGGCTGGTTCGTCAGTTCGGCCACGCGGGTCACAGTGCGGCGCGCGGCATCGGCATCACCGATGCGCATCTGCAGCTCTGCCAAGGCAAAGACGGGCTCGGAGCTGTCCGGCTCCAAAGCGACAATCCGTTCAATATCGGCAATCGCACGTGCGTTCTGGCCCATACGTTCATAGGCGGCGCTGCGTCGGTAATAGGCGTGGGTGTTCTCGGGCCAGATCTGGATGGCCGAACTATAGGCCAGCACGGCCTCCAGGTCGTCTTTCTCGATATCGGCCAGTCGTCCCTTGGCGTGGTAGGTGATGACCTCGGAGGTGGTGATGGCATCGGCAGCGGCAATGTCGGCACGCGCCTTGTCCAGATCCTCCAGCATCAGATGGGCGAGTGCGCGATTGGCCAGAGCATTGGCGTGGGGCGTATCAAAGCCCGCGATGGCCGCATCGAACTGCTGTATCGCCGCCTCGTAGTTGTCGACGTTCATCAGAGTATAGCCACGGCGAAGGGCCGCCTCGGCATCGCCCGTTGTGACGGTGGTCAGGGCCGTGCGGTCGCTTTCCGACATGGCATAGCGGCGGCTGGGCCGCATGGTGGCTGTCTTGTCCTTGAAGGTGTCGACAATCGCCTGTGCCGCACGATCTTCCTCGGCGGAGATTTCAGGGCGCAGGGTCTGGCGCTGTCTGTCGACAACCACGCGGTTGCCTTCGCGCTCTACGGTGCGGAAATAGCGTACGCCCGCAGCCTCGACATCATAGGGATCGACCTTGATATCCACTGCCTCGGCACCCTCGGGCATGATCAGCGTCGTGCGGAACGAGGAATAGGTCGGGTATTCGATGGCGACCTTGTCATCGACAAACGGACCGTCTGTGCGTGTGGGCGGCACGCTCCATGTGACATGGGCCAGAGGAATCTTGGCCGTTTCGCTCCAGTCCAGAACGGCTGTGGCGGTGGTGTGGAACACGGCCTCATGGGTATCGGGAAGATATTCCCACCGGCTTTCCTGGTTCTGTAGCGTGCCGACGTCCTCGAGCAGGTCTTTCCAGAGCTGGTCGCTATATTGCCTGACATGCGTCGGTGTCAGCGAGAAGGCCCCCATATAGGCAATCGCACTGTCGCCCCGATAGATGCGGCTGGCGGTGATGCGTGCCGGCGAATAGAGGCCCGCGCTCATGTCGATTTCCAGCGAGGTCTGGCCCAGCGGTCGTGGCGGCAGGGTGCGTGGCAGGGCTTCAAGCCGTGCATTGCGCACCAGTGGCAGGACGTGGCTGAAGGGCAGGGGCTGGTCCGGTGTCAGGCTGCGGTCACCGTTGCGCGTGCCGTCCAGATAGACATCCTTACCGTTGATGCGCGCCTTGACGATCACATGATCGAAAAGGGCATACATCGGCAGATACTGGTCGAGGTTACTGTGTTTGGTCGAGGTCAGGGCGGCGCTGGAATCAATGCCCAGTTCGCGCAGGATCGCCATCAGCAGGACCGTCTTACCCTTGCAGTCTCCGGCACGGTCACGCCACACATCGGGGGCCGACGCAGGTTGCCATCCCGCCTCGCCGATAGCGACAGCCAGATAGCGGACCTCGTCCTGCACAAGGCGCAGTGCCGCCAGTGCGCGGGCCTCGGGCGTGCGGTGCTCGGACTTGATACGGGCGATGTGGGCCTGAAGCTCCGCATCGTCCGTCAGGACGGTAGCCGCATCAAACAGCGGCTTTATCCGTGTGGAAATGGCATTCCATTCCGCCACATCATTGAACTGGAAACTGTGCTTGAGGACGCTGTGTTCCGTCAGGTTCGCAGGGATGTGCAGGGCCTCGACATCGGTGCGATTGATCTGGATGACCTGATAGTCTCCAACGGTCTGGAGCGTCGGCGCTATGGCCTCGCTGCCGAGGCGCTGGTTGAGGGGATATCCCTTTGGAACAATCAGCGCCGTATGGGCCTGATCGACAGCTATAGGCGACACGTGGGAAAGGGCGGCCTCAAAGGGACTGCCCAACAGAGGCAGCGAGACGGTCGTGGTCTGGCTGACCTCGATCGTGTCACCGACGCGCAGGTCGGGCACCATCAGCACACCCGTCAGGATGCCGTTGATCTGCCTTGAGGATTCCAGCGAGGCTTCGCGGCGCAGGATGGTGAAGTCGGCCTTGTCGAGCACATTGATCCGCTCGCCATTACGGATCACCTCGACAGAGTGGATGGTGGCGCTGCCAAAGGCCGGATTCCACGTCAGGGTCAGTTGCGACGCCTGCTGCACGGCCATGGGCGACAGGACCTTATAGCGAATCCTTGTATAGGCCGCGTTGCTGTCTTCACCCTTGTAAAGCTGGTTCTCCATAAGCTCGAAACGAACGGCCTGTGTGGCGTCATCGGGCCTGTTGGAGAGATGAACGGGCGTGGGGACGATCCAGTCCGGCGCAGGGCCTCTCAGGATCTGGTCGCTGGCCAGAGTTTGGCCCGCCATCAGCCATGCCGCACTGGCCAGTAATATCGCACGTTTCATAGAAAACCCCCGCTCTCGACTGTCACTTTAACAGCCGGAAGCAGGGGCGAAAATCACTAAGTTCAAGGTTTCAGGCTTTAGGCCTTGGGCTTCTTCTGGCGGATCAGGCCTTCTTGCGCGACGCTGGCGACCAGCTTGCCGTCGCGGGTGTAGATCTTGCCACGGTTGAAGCCGCGCGCGCCGCCCGCCCACGGGCTTTCGGTCACATAGAGCAGCCAGTCGTCGGCGCGGAAATCGCCATGGAACCAGACGGCGTGGTCAAGGCTGGCGATCTGGAATTTCGGATCGAAATAGGTGATCGCGTGGGGCAGGCCGCAGGTGCTGAGCAGAGTCATGTCCGAGGCATAGGCCAGAACCGCGCGGTGCAATTGCGGGTCATCTCCGATCGGGGCCACGGTGCGGAACCACGAGGCGTGGCGCGGCGGGCTGGGCGTCGGGGCCAGCGGATTGATCGTATAGACGTGGCGGAACTCCAGCGGGCGCGGACGCAGCAGATAGTCCTTCAGCGGGGCCGGAATCTTGTCGGCATTGGCGCGCCACAGGTCCGCCTCGCTGATCAGTTCCTCGGGCGGAGTGACGACCGGCATCTCGTCCTGATGCTCGAAGCCGTCCTCGGGCGTCTGGAACGACAGCAGCATATTGAGGATCGGCTCGCCGTTCTGTGAGGCAATCACGCGGCGGGTGGCAAAGGTGCGGCCATCATGGTCGCGCGCCACGCGGAAGATGATCGGTTTGCCCTCTTCACCCGGTCGCATGAAATAGCAGTGCAGCGAATGGCACACGCGGTCCGGAATGGTCATCTGCGCGGCCTGAAGCGCCTGCGCCACCACCTGACCGCCATAGACCCGACCACGGCCCCCCGGCAGCGGAATGCCGCGATACAGGTCCGTGTCGATGGTCTCGACCGTCAGAAGATCAACCAGACCTTCAACGCGCGCGGGCGCAGACGGAGAGGAGGGGTCTTTGGGAGATGGGATTTCGGTCATGGAGACGGTTCAGCGATGATCGGGGAGATTTGGAGCAATCATCATCCCTGTCACGTAGCCGCGCAAGCAAAAGCGTCTTTCTGACCTAGGGGAAGCAACGGGATTCGGTGGCGCTAAATGATCCATAAAATATCCAACAGTCGGATAAAATATTCGCAATTTGTGCATTTATCGCGCTGCATTTGTTTGGCTTTAGTGAATACAACCTTTGCGTTTAATGGGTAAAAACTGTTATTTGAAAATTATAAATGCCTAAAACTGCGCACATTTTTATCTATTAGCGATTAAATGCGAAATCATTTTCCTGATTCAATTTGCCATTTCGCGTTCGATGAACGAATATTTTTGCCAAGTGCGCGGATGGGACGCTGCGCCTTGTGAAAACAAATGTTTGTTGGACTTGTAGGGGGAGACGCGGATGCGCCTCGGGGGACGAATTCAGGCGGGCCGTGCAGCGCGCCGTACATTGCTGGCCGGTGCCTGTGCCTATGCGGCACTTTCGGCCGGAGCCGCTCTGGCGCAGGAAGCACCGCTTGAGCTGGATGGCGAAGAGACCGTCTCCCAGGTCAGCGACATCGTCGTCACCGGCTCGCGCATCGCACGCCGCGACTATTCCTCGAACAGCCCGCTGACCTCGGTCACCTCCGAGGCCATCGAGAACACCGGCCAGATCACGGTCGAAAAAGCCCTGACCCAGATGCCGCAGTTTGCGGGCGCGCAGGGCCAAAGCACCTCGGGTTCGTCCTCGACCTCGCTGAACGGGGGTCAGGCCTATGCCAGCCTTCGCGGTCTGGGCTCCAAGCGCACCCTGATCCTGCTGGACGGCAAGCGTCTGCAGCCGTCGAACCCTGACGGTTCGGTGGACCTGAACATTATCCCCGAAGCCCTGATCGGCAATGTCGAGGTCATCACCGGTGGTGCATCAACCGCCTATGGCTCGGACGCGACCGCGGGCGTGGTGAACTTCCGCCTGAAGAACGACTTCCAGGGCATAACCGTCGCCTCGCAATACGGCATCAGCGACTATAGCGACGGCGAAAGCTTCCGCCTGTCCGTCACCGCGGGCGACCGCTTTGCCGAGGGCCGTGGCCGCGCCGTCGTCTCGCTCGACTATTCGATGCGTGAACGCGCCTTCCAGTCAGAGCGCGACTATTATTTCCGCCGCAACCGTGAATCCAACACGGCCATCATCGCGCAGGGCTCTGCCCTGTTCGGTGCCAACCGCCCGACGCTGGCCGCGGTCAACGACATCTTCGTCGGCCAGTACGGCACCAATCCTGTCGCGGGTACGGGCGGCTTCTATAACGGCCAGATCGGCTTCAACACCGTCGATGGCAGCCTGTTCAATCTGGCTGGCACCTCTCCGGTGATGAACCTGCGCGATCCGGAAACCGACGGAGCTTTCCTGTCGGCCGGTGGCAACAACATGCTCTATGGCTGGACCGGAAATATCGTCCAGAACGACAACGAGCGCTATTCGCTGTTCTCGCGCATCGACTATGACATCACCCAGAACATCACCGGTTATATCCAGGGCTCGCTGACCAGCTATGAGTCCGAAGGTGTGTTCAACCCGACGCTGGCGGGGCTGGCCTATGCGCTGACGGTTCCGGTCGCGAACCCCTATATCAGCAATGATTTCCGCTACATCCTGAACTCGCGCGCCGATCCGGACGCTGACTTCTCGTTCTGGAAGGACCTCGATTTCGCAGGTCCGCGCCTGCAGAACTATGCCTATGACGTCTATCAGTTCATCGGCGGTCTGTCCGGTCAGGTTGGTATCAAGGACTGGACGTGGGAAGCCTATGCCAGCGCCTCCAAGGCCAAGTTCCTGAACACCCAGGTCGGCGGCGTCTCGCGCGATGCGATGAACGACCTGATCTATAGCCCGACGGGCGGCAACGAGTTCTGCGCAGGCGGTCTGAACCCGTTCGGCAACCACACCCCGTCGGCCGATTGCATCAACTATGTGGTGCGCAAGACGACCAATACCAACGAACTGACCCAGCGCATGGCCGAGGCTTCGGTCACGGGCGGTCTGTTCGCCCTGCCTGCCGGTGATGTGCGTTTCGCCGCCGGTATCGGCTATCGCTACAACCACTTCGCCTTCGAACCGGATGCCCAGCTGAGCCGCCCTGACGGTACCAGCGACGTTCTCGGCTACGCCCCGCTTTGGGCGTCCAAGGGCAATGTGGATTCCACCGAAGTGTTTGCCGAGGTTCTGGTCCCGGTCCTGAAGGACCTGCCCTTCGTCCAGTCGCTGGAGATGGAGTTCGGCTACCGTTACTCCGACTATAGCTCGGTCGGTGGTGTGCAGGCCTATAAGGCCGATCTGAACTGGCAGGTGAACGACATCTTCCGTGTTCGCGGTGGATATAACCGCGCTGTGCGTGCGCCGAGCGTGGGCGAGCTTTATGCCCCGATCTCGACCGCCACGGTCGGCATCGGCACCCCCACGGGAGCCAACACCGATGGTGACCCGTGTGACGTGCGCTCTTCCTTCCGTCAGGGCCCGAATGGCCAGAAGGTTGCCGATCTGTGCGTGGCGTTGGGCGTCCCTAGTGGCCTGATCGATACCTACCAGTTCGGCGCGGCACAGGTCTTTGCGCTGACGGGCGGCAACCCCGACCTTCAGGAAGAAACCGCCGACACCTATTCGTTCGGTACCGTGATCCAGCCCCAGTTCACCTCGCCGTGGCTGAGCAACATCTCGGCCTCGATCGACTGGTACAAGATCGAGGTTTCCGACGCCGTCGGCACCTTGGGCGTGGGTAACGCCATCCGCTACTGCTTCAACGACGGTGGCAACAACCCGACCTACGACCCGAACAACTACTACTGCCAGCTTCAGGACCGCAGCACTGTTGACGGCAACATGGTCAACCCGCTGCAGCCGCTGCTGAACCTTGGCGCGTTCAATGTGACGGGCGTGGACCTGCAGTTCGACTGGCGTCTGCATCTGGCCGATATCGGTTTGGGTGATAAGGGCAGCCTTAGCTTTGGCTCGACGATCTCCTATCTCGACAGCTTCGAGATCCAGGCCCTGCCGGGCGCGCCGGTCTATGACTATGCGGGCACGTGGGGCACGGCCATCGAAGCCAATGCCGGTCAGGCACACCCTGACTGGAAGTCGGTCACCAGCGTCACCTATTCGCGTGACAGCTGGAACGTGGGCCTGCGCTGGCGCCACACCTCCGAGATGATCAACTCGGCCCGTGTGACGGCACCGAACAGCACCACGCGCGGTGTCGATGCCTATGACGTATTCGACCTGAACGCCCGCGTTCAACTGCCGTTCGAGACCACGGTGCGCTTCACCGTCACCAACCTGTTCAACGAGGCTCCGCCGCAGGTTGGCAATGTGCGCGGCACCTATGATCCGCAGAACTACGACACGCTGGGCCGCTACTACTCGGTGGCTGTCAGCAAGTCGTTCTGATGACCTTGGGCCGGAGAGAAAGTCTCCGGCCCTGCCTGTTTCCGGGGGACCTCGGCCCATCGGAGAGATGAGTATTCTTTTAGGGCGGTGCGAGGGGCACCGCGGGAGAGGAAATATGAAGCTGACTCTGAAGAAGAGCCTTGCTGTCGGCATGGCCGCAGCAGCCATGATGGTCACCGCCGGTGCCGCCATCGCTCAGGAAACCTATATCCACGCCGGTCGCCTGTTGGCCGATCCGTCGACGGGCCGCGTGACCGAGCGCCAGACGCTGGTGATCGAAGCGGGCAAGGTGAAGGAAATCCGCGACGGCTTCGTGGGTCAGGGCAATGTCATCGACCTGTCGGACAAGTTTGTCCTGCCGGGCCTGATCGACAGCCACGTCCACCTTGGCAACCAACAGGGTGACGGCGGCCCGACCGCCCGCTTCACCAATACCGCAGCCGATGCCGCGCTGCGCGGTGCTCAATACGCCAAGATCACCCTTGAAGCCGGTTTCACCACTGTGGCTGACCTCGGTGGCAATACCGACGCCATCATCGGCCTGCGCAACGCCATCGCGCAAAACCGCGTGCCGGGCCCGCGCATTCTGGCCTCGGCTGGCGGTGTGACCCCGCACGGCGGCCACGGCGATGCCAACGGCGTCTCCGAAGCGCTGGTGCCGCACTTCCGTTCGACCGGCGTCTGCTCGGGTCCGGATGACTGCCGCCGCGCCGTGCGCGAGCGCGTGCGTTCGGGTGCCGACGTGATCAAGATCACCGCAACCGGCGGCGTTCTGTCCGACACCGGTGCGGGCCTGAACCAGCAGTTCTCGCAAGCCGAACTGGAAGCCATCGTCGAGACCGCCCACTTCATGGGCCGTCGCGTCACCGCCCACGCCCACGGCACGGACGGTATCAACAGCTTCCTGCGCGCTGGCGGTGACTCGATCGAGCACGGCACCTATCTGGACGCTGAATCCATCCGCCTGTTCAAGCAAGGCAACCGCTATCTGGTGCCGACCCTGCTGGCGGGCGAGTTCGTGGCTCAGGAAGCCGCCCGTCCGGGCACCTTCTTCACCCCGAACCAGCGCAAGAAGGCTCTGGAAGCCGGTCCGCTGATGCTGGACATGGCCCGCCGCGCCCACGCTGCTGGCGTTCGCATCGCGTTCGGCACCGACAACGGTGTGGCTCCGCACGGCACCAATGCCCGCGAGTTCCAACTGTATGTCCAAGCCGGCATGACCCCGATCGAGGCCATCCGCACCGCCACCGTCAATGCCGCCGACCACTTCCAGCTGGGCAGTGAAATCGGCCGCGTCACCGCGGGCTACAACGCCGACATCATCGCCGTTGACGGTAATCCGGTGGACGACGTTGCGGCCCTGATGAACGTCAACTTCGTCATGCGTGCGGGCACCGTCTACAAGCAGTAAGTAACGCGTAGAGTTTCTACTCCCACGTTGCGGGCCGCCTTCCTTGTGAGGGCGGCCTTCTTCGTCTCGGCTTTCGTATGGGGAAGCCACGCGCCTTAATTTGCTGTAGGGGGAGCGCCCCCCGAAGTTCGCTTACGAGAACCCCCGCGT
>JAEZHG010000020.1 GCA_023436945.1 Pseudomonadota bacterium
CTGCCATGGTCGGCGCACAGGCGGACATGATTGGCGGCACCCTCGTCGGCCAGATGGCTGACAGGCGACAGGGCATCGTGAACGGCAAAGCGCGAGGCATCGGGGAAGAGGGCGTTCAATGCACGCTGCGTCTGCTGGTGCTCCAGCGAGCGGTGCAGATTGGTGACCAGATTGGCCGGCGTGAAATGCACGCGGCCATCATGGCTGTCGGCACTGGGGGTCACGGTCGCGGCATTGGCGGCCCACATAGGCGATGCCGAACAGGCGGCGGCGGCGAAGCTTGGCGCATCCTTCCAGGCGTGTTCCACCACCTGGGCATCGGTGCCTGCAAATCCGAGCGAGCGCAGGAAGGGGATGTTCGGGCGCTCGTGCGGGGGCAGGACAAACTGTGGCAGGCCGAGGTCGGCCAGCCTCTTCATCTTGTCCAGACCTTGAAGGACCGCCGCACGCGGAGATGAAGCCTCGCCCTTGTTCAGGCTGGACGCCAGATTGCCCGGCGACAGGCCTGCATAGGAGTGCGTCGGTCCGATCAGGCCATCGGCATTGGCTTCGATAGCTTGGGTCATGGCGCTACCGGAATGATCATTGCGGAGCCGGGGGGAATTGTCGCGGAGGCGCTAATATAAAGTAAGAGTAGAGGTGTTATAAAGAACAGCGACACTAAAAATATCAATGCGCTCAAAAATACTGAAATAAAACATTCAATCCAGTTCCAGCCTCGAGCGCGAAGACGTTCAGCTGTATGAAGAGCATTGAATATTAAAAATAAGACGTGGCCTTTGACGATTGCGGTCCAGAGAGAGCTGCCAAACCACAACTCTACAAAAGCAATGAAAATAGATAAGATTGCGGATGCGGAAACCAATAATATTGGGAAGCCAGCATTTTCTTTAATCTTTTCGGAGAGACTTTGAGGGCCGATACGGCGATCTATATGCCCATTGGAAATCATTGCTTTATGCCTTTGATTTCGCTGGCAATATTTTTAACGCTTTGGGCCTCGAAACTGGCGACCGGATAGGCGCAGTAGTCGGCGGCATAATAGGCGCTGGGGCGGTGGTTGCCGCTGGCACCGAGACCGCCGAAGGGCATGTCACCGGCGGCACCGGTGGTGGGGCGGTTGAAGTTCACGACCCCCGCTCGAATGGTGGTGATGAAGCGGTCCCATAGCTTGGCATCGTCGCTGATCAGGCCCGCCGACAGGCCGTAGCGGGTGGCGTTTGCGGCCTCCAGCGCAGCGTTGAAGCTGTCCACACGGATCACCGACAGGAAGGGGGCGAATATCTCTTCGTCCGGAACGTTTACGCCCGTCACATCGATGATGGCGGGTTTGACGAAGGCGTCAGACAACCCGTCGATGGGACCGGAGGCGCGGATAACCTTGGCACCTGCGTCGATGCGTTCCTGAAGATCGGCCAGCGCCTTCTTTGCGGCGCGGGCAGAGATCAGCGGGCCGCCGTAAACCTCCTCATTGCCGTTCCATGCGCCGAAGGTCAGGCGGTCAACGACGGCAGCGACAGCCTCGACCACAGCATCGCCCTGAGGGCCATTCGGCACGATCAGGCGGCGCGCGCACGAGCAGCGCTGGCCACTGGTGATAAAGGCCGACTGCACCACGTGGGTGGCTGCGGCCTCGGCGTCGCCCACGTCCCAGACGACCAGCGGATTGTTGCCGCCCAGTTCCAGCGCGAGGATCACATGCGGATCATCGGCGAACTTCTTGCGGAAGTGCGCGCCCGCTGCGCCCGATCCGGTGAACATCAGGGCATCGATCTTCTGGTCCAGCAGGGCCGCACCGACATCCTTGCCGCCTTGTACCAGATTGATCACACCGTCCGGCACGCCCGCGTCCAGCAGGCACTGCACCATCAGCTCGCCCGTCTTGGGGGCTTCTTCAGACGGTTTAAACACAACCGTATCGCCCGCCAGAAGCGCTGGCACGATGTGGCCGTTCGGCAGGTGGCCAGGGAAGTTGAACGGGCCAAGCACCGCAGCGACACCGTGGGGGCGGTGGCGCAGAACGGCGCGGCCAAAGGCGGTGTCGTTCGTGCGCTCGCCCGTGCGTTCGTCATAGGCGCGGATCGAGATATCGACCTTGCCCTGCATCGAGCCGACCTCGCCCTGCGTCTCCCACAGGGCCTTGCCGGTCTCGCGGCTGATGGTCTCGGCGATCTCGACGGCGCGTTCCTTCAGCTTGGCCTGATAGGCCTTGAGGATGGCCACGCGTTCCTCGCGCGGGCGCAACGCCCAGTCGGACATGGCGGCACGCGCTTTGGAAACAGCGTCAGCCACTTGTTGAGGCGTGCTTTCCGCGCCTTCCCAGACAACTTCGCCGGTGGTCGGATCGATGGATTGGAACGTTGTCATGGGGATACTCAAACCTTCACGCGGACGGTGTCGCCCGCCTTGACTTTAAGGGCATGGGCGGCGTCTGCGCTGATGATGACGCTGTCGTCTTGGATGTCTGCCTTAACGCGCACGGCGCGGAATTTGGCGAGGCTGTCGGTAGAGATCAGAGCGGGTAGGTCGGCTTGAATGTCGTTGCCGATCTGAACCTTCAACGGGCGGGCATCGCGCACGGTACGGATGTTGTCACGGCCACAGCTAACCGTAGGTCCTGCATCAAAAATATCTACCAAGCCATTGGTTCTAAAGCCTTCTGATTCCAGAAGGGCCATGGCGGGAATACCTTGCGGATGGACTTTGCCGATCACGTTTCGAGCGGCTTCGGGCAGCAGTTCGACATAGATCGGGTGGCGCGGTGCAAGGTCGAGGATGAACTGTTTATCGGTCGATCCGGTCATGCGGTCCGCGTCGTCAAAGTCCATCGGGAAGAACTTGTGCGCCACATGATCCCAGAAGGGGCAGGCCCCGTCGGGGGTGAATACACCGCGCAATTCGGCCAGCACATTCTCTGCGAACATGTCGGGCTGTGTGCCCATCAGCATGTAGCGCGACTGGGCCAGCAGGCGGCCCGCGCCACCGCGACGGCGGTCTGCTTTCAGGAACAGAGAACCCACCTCGGTCCAACCCGCGCACTCGTTCACCAGCACCAGCGTCTGGTGGTTCATCTTCACGCCTAGCGACGGCGATTGGGTGATGTTGTTGACGAGGCGGAACGAGAAGAACGGGCGCTTCAGACCGACGGTGGCCTTAACCCCACCGATGCCGTCGATATCGCCCGTGGTCCCGTCCTCGAGCATCAGGGTGTACCACGCGTCTTCCATAGGCAGTTCGCCACGGAACGACTTCTTGCTGATCTCCAGACGTTCGCTTAGGACGTCGGCGTCTTCAGGCAGACTGGTGAAACCCGGCCCTGAAAGGATGGCCAGTTCCATCAGGTCGTCGAGATCCGTCGGCATGGCAGGGCGAACAATGAGCATGATTACATCGTCTCCAGTCGGAGGTTCTTCAGCTTGTGGGCGTCAATCTCGCCACTGGCGATCTTGCACAGGATCAGGGCCGACAGGCGCGCGCGGTCAGTAAAGCTGTCGGGCCAGGCATATTCCTGATCGGAATGGATATCGCCGCCGATCACACCCAGCGTATCGACATTGGGAAGCCCCGCGGCGTGCAGATTGTTCCCTTCACAGACACCACCTGAGGGCTGCCACGCGATGCGTTGGCCCAATAGGTCGCCAGCGGATTTGACTGCGCCGAACAGGGCGGTCTGGCTGGCATCCATAGGCTTTGGCGCACGGGTCATGCCGCCGTGTAGATACAGGTGCAAACCCTCAAGTGGCGGCGTCTGGCAGATGTCATTGATGGCATCCACGACCCACGAAGCCGACTGCGCGTCCGGCACGCGGACGTTGAAACGTACCACAGCATTGTCGGCGACGACGTTCAGCGGGCCGCCGCCGTCGATCTTGGCGACATTGACCGTGACGCCCGCGCGCTGGCCGTTCAGGGCATGGAGTTGAGCGGCGATGATGGCGGCGCCTGCAATCGCATTGGCACCCTCGTGGAAGGCGCGGCCCGCATGGGCGGCCTTGCCGTGGATGATCAAATGATAGTTGCCGCTGCCCTTGCGCTCGCCCGCCAAGGTGCCGTCTGGCAGGGCAGGCTCATAGGTCAGGCCTATGTGACCTTTGGCCCCCAGTTCGGCCAGTATAGGCGCAGAACCGGGCGAGCCGATCTCTTCGTCGGGGCTTAGAAGCGCGATCCAGCCAACACGGTCCTTGTCCGGATGATGCTCAAGGGCCTCAAGCGCGGCGAGCATCACACTGATACCGCCCTTCATATCGGCAATGCCGGGGCCGTTCAGTGCGCCGTCATCGCGCATCACAACATGCTGGAAAGTGCTGTTGGCACCAAAGACAGTGTCATAGTGGCCGGTCAGAACGACCTGGATCGGGGCTTCGGGCCGGCACGTGACCTTTAGAGCCGGGGCATAGGTCTCGATGCTGACCGTGCCGTCGGCTGCGACAATGTTCGAGGTGCCTGTCTCGACGCGCTCGACCTTGGCGGGCAGGACGCTGAAAGCCTTTTCCAGTTCCAGAAGCACATTCAGAAGGCCCGCCGCATTGCGACTGCCCGAGTTGATGTTGGACCAGTCTATGGCGCGCTGAACTATGGCCTCGCCTTGGCGGGTAATGTGGTCGAGGACGATTTGGTCAGCCGCATCAATCTTCATCCCCACAACCTAACCTTACGGATACCAAAGGTGAAGGAGCGGTGGTTTCTATCTTAGTGCATGGGAATCAATGGTCTTTGGCGATAGGTTTTGCCGCCTAACGCCGGAGTCGAGCATGAACTGCCTGTCCCATCCCTTCGCGACTATCGAATCGAGAGAGCAGGCGCTGGCCATGACGCGCTATAGCGCATTTGGCTTCGCGCTGTGGGCTGTGGTTCTGCTGGGGCAGGGCGCGCTGGTTTCAGGTGGTTTTGGCAGCGAGCCTGAAGAATATCGTGCAGCAACAACGGGTTTTGCGGTGCTTTCGGGGATCTTGGCGGCAGTTGCGGCCCTGATCCAGTGGCGCAAGCCTAACCGCATCCTGCCAGTGTTTGGTCTGGCGTGGAGCCTTTATGAACTGTCGTCGCTCAGTGTCGGACTGATGGTCGGAATGCCGATGGCGATGGGCGGACTACCAGCATGGGCGGCGGCGATCAGTGCAGGCGCGATGCTGGTCTGCGCATGGCTGCATGTCGGAGGTTTGCGCGGAAGCACTTCTCTGGCACGTTATAGCCAAGCTTAAATCGTTCGTAGATTATACTCTTTTTAGTTGTACGCTCCCCGTGGTGAGTAGCGTTTGGAATATGAGTGAGGGGGGCTGAAGATGACATTGACGTCGAACTTCGTCCGGGCGCTGAACCCGTTCACCGGATTTTCTGATGCCAGACAAGCGTTTGACGCTGCGCGTCTGGGGGCTTTTGTACTGATCGCATCGGCGGGGCAGAGTGTTGTCTCTAACCTGTTCATGCGATCCGACCCCGAGGAATTAAAGGCCCTGATGATCAGGGCCGAAGGCCCGGTTTCGCTTGAGGGGGCCGCCGTGAACGAAGCCCTCTATGCGCAGGTCGCACCTTTGGTGACGCTGATCCTCTGGACGACGACAGTCCTTACGGTTGTCATCTGCGCGGTTTTGGCATGGGTGCAGTGGCGCAAGGTGACCAGACTTATCCCGATGCTCTATCTGCTGGTTTTTGGAACCAGTGTGCTGGCTGTTGTGGCAACGCTGGCTGATCCGCACCTGCGAGTGCTGGCCATGGACTGGGGCAGTCTGGTGCACGCGATTATCGGTGTTCTGCTTGCCGTTGTCATGCTGACAGCCTATCGCGGAGCCAGCCATTATCACGCCCTGCAAGGAGACCTGTCGTGAGCGTCACCGTCTATCACAACCCGAAATGCTCGACCTCGCGCAAGGCGCTGGAGCTGCTTGCGGAAAAGGGCATCGAGGCGAACGTGGTCGAGTATCTGAAGGCAGGATGGGACGCCGCGACGCTGGATCGTCTGGCCAAGTCCACCGGTGCCGGTTTCGCAGGCATGCTGCGCAAGCGCGAGGAGGAAGCCAAGGCTCTGATCGAGCAGGGTGCCTCCGACGATGTGATCCGCGCCGCTATGATCGCCAATCCGGTACTGGTCGAGCGTCCGATTGTCGAGAGCGACAAGGGCGCACGTATTGGCCGTCCGCTGGAGACGGTTCTGGAAATCCTCTGAGGATTTGAAATCCGAATATGAAAAAGGCCGGACGATTGTCCGGCCTTTTTTGTTGGATTAGTCGCTGGTCTTGCGCCAACGGACCGAGATGATCGCATTGCCATCCCCGCCGGCGCGGGCGCTGACGGCGATGTTGCGGCGGACCTGCCATTCCACATTGATGGTGGTGCCCGCTTCGCCGCCGCCGATAACTTCCAGATAGATGTTGTCGGTCAGACGACGGCCGCCTGAGATCATCAGATTGGCCGCGTCACCGCTGAAGGACAGGCTGTCGAGCCCTGACATCTGGCGCAGGTTGCCCAGAATGTCGAAGCCGCCGCCGCCCGCCAGCGAGGCCACTGCCGAGGCGAGTTGCGCCGCCTCGATCGGAGATAGTTGCGAGATCGAGCGACCGAACAGAACGCGTGCCAGCACTTCGTCTTGCGGCAGTTCCGGTTCCGAAGACAGGACGATGCGTGGTTCAGCCGCCGAGCCGGTGGCGCGGATGATGGCCGTGATGGTCGGGTCTTCACGACGCGCGGTCAGGTTGAGCTGGATACGCGACGGATTGGTATCCAGCGTCACACGGCCACCCGGATCAAAGGTGAAGCGCTTGCCTGCGAACTCGTAGGTCCCGCGAACCACCTCGGCGAAGCCGTTGAGACGCGGATTGTTGATCGAGCCCGCAACCGAGGCCTTGGCTTCAAGCTGCATGTCGATACCGTCGCCACGGACCTTGATGTCCGGTGCGTTGATGTCGACGTTCAGGATGATCGGGATCGAGGTCTGGCCGCCGTTCTCATTGGCCTGAGCCATGGTTTCAGGGCGGTTGATGTGGGTTACCGGCATACGGACGATGCCCGTATTGCCCGGGAACACCGGCTCGATGGTGGCGTCGTCGATGTTCAGCGTGCCGTCCAGTCGCACGAAGCGACCGGTATGGATGGCGCGCAGATTGCCCGAGGTGATCAGCTTGACCTCGTCGGTATCGACCGCACGGAAGTTGCGCAGGTTAAGCGACAGCTCGCCCTGGTTCTGTCCCGCAGCGCCCGGTGCAAAGCGAAGGCGGCCGCTGGCGTTGATGGTGCCGCCACGGTCATCCTTGGCCGTCAGGCTGGTGATCGTGATGTCCTGATCGGTCAATTGGGCCTGACCGTTCAGTTCGCGGATCTTCAGACCCGTCGCCACATCGTCAACGCGACCGTTGGTGACACTGATCGGGCCGGAGATACGGCGGTCGTTCAGGCGGCCACCAAGGGTGATGTTTGCGGCCATATTGCCTTCGATGCGGCGGTCGACACCGTCGATCAGGTCCCAGATGGGTTTGATCGGACCGTTGATCGACACCGTGCCAGACAGTGGACCGTCACCATCCAGAGCCAGTTTCAGTGGCTTGGGCGAATAGTCGAGCGGCAGGCGTACATTGGCGCGTGCGTTCAGGCGCTGTCCGCCTGTGGTGACGCTGTTGGTCGCGGTGGCATCGAGAGTGACGCTGTTGGCATCAAGCAGGGCTTTGATATCGGCATTCAGGGTATCACCGCTTGTTTGCGCCAAACGTGCGCCGCGCAGCCTGATATCCGCCGTGCCGTTCATGGCCGAGTGGCCGATACGGTTGATGTCCAACTCGCCCGAGATCGTGCCCTCGTGATCGGTGCTGAAGACATTGACCGGAACATTGTTCAGGCGGGCGTTCATGTCCCAGATCGGCGATGCGTTCTGGCCTCGGCCCGACTGTCCGACAGGCGTCAGGTCGGCGAGGAGCGTGCCGTTGCCCAGTCCGACATCCACGCGGGCGCTGATGCCCTGTGGTCCGGTCTGGACGTGCGTGCCGCCGTTGATGGTGAAGGCGATATCGCGCACGCGGCCATTGGCGGGCGTGCCTTGCGCACCCATCGACAGCTTATGGCCTTCGTTCAGGCGCTCATAGACCAGAGGGCCGCGATAGCTGATCGGCGTTGCGCCACCGATCATCACATCGGCGGTCATGGGCAGACGTTCCAGCGTGCCTTCACCGTTCAGGGCCAGTTTCTCGACCAGCACATTGGTGCCGCGCAGGCGGAAGTTGCTGCCGTTCAGGGCCACATTGGCGCGGGCGTTCTGTGCGCCTTCGGTCATCAGGATGCGGCCATCCAGACGGCCACGCTCCACGAAGATGCCGGGGCGCGCCTCGAACGTCAGATCGGCGCTGGAAGGGAAGGACTGCGACAGGGTGATAAAGCCGTTGGCCTTGATGCCGCCGCCGTTGATGTCCACGCCGCTCAGCGCGATCCGTTCCTTGCCCAGCGCGAAGTTGGCGCGGGCATTCAAGGGCTGGTTCTGCGACGAGGAGGTGATGATGACGTTACCGTCCGATCCCACCACGCGCTTGTTGAAGTTTAGCTTCAGATTGGTCTTGCCCAGAACAACCTGACCCAGATTTACAGCATCAAAGTCTGCGTTCAGACCGAGTTCCGGCTGGTTGATGGTGCCGATCAGCGTGCCGTCGCCGGTCATCTTGCCGTCGATCGCCACAGGGCCGACGCCGAACGGGCCGTTGGCGTCCCAGTCCATCTTCAGGCGCAGTTTGTCGCCCTGAATCTGGCCGATGACATTGGCCACGCCCGCATCGCCATTCAACTGGCCCTGCGTGATTGAGATAATGCCGCGGTTCAGATTGCCGGCAAGAGCCAGTCGCGGGCGTTGGCCCAGCAGACGGTTCAGCTCTTCCATGCCGGTATCGAGCCTGTTGCCCGACCCGTTGAAGCTCAGGGTCCATGGTGCGCCTGTGCGCTGGTTGCCCGCACGGATCTTGCCGCCGAATCTGCCGGAGGCTTGCGGGCTGAAGACCGAGATGTCGGTCAGGTTCACGTCGCCGTCAAAGCTGAGACCGCCCATCAGGTTGCGACGGCCCGAGCCATCGACCGTAATACCCGAACCGCGCAGGTCTATGTTGCGCAGCAGGATCGCGCCGTCCTTCAAGCGCGAGGCCGAGACCTTCACACGCGGCGTTGCGCCCAGCAGACCGCCCAGAACGCCTTCTCGCGAAGCGCCCGCTCCGGTCAGTTCGCCGTTCAGGCTGTATTCGCCCTTATTGGCCGAAATGCCGAGCGGACCCGTCAGGCGGGCAATGCGGTAATCGCTGATATTGGCATTGGCGACATCAAGATTGCCTTTCAGATCAAAGACCTGACCATCACCCTTGAAGTTGCCCTGATAGCGGGCCGCGTCACCGATCTGGGTGCCAACGAGGCGCGACAGGGACGGGGTGGCAATATCCAGACTGATCTTGTCGGCAAACATGCCGTCCTTGGTGCGTACATCACCGCTGGCGCTGGACTGGATATTATCGGCGATCAGACGCCAGCCGATACCCTGATAGTCTTCGCGCGACCTGTCCGGAACGGCGGCAAAGCCGATGCGGGCCGTGCGACCGATGCGGTCAACAAACGGGGCCAGCAGGTCCGAGCCGGAGAAGTCCATATAGCCCGAAACGCTTGAACCCGTTTCGGCGAATTGTCCGGTCACGTGCAGGGGCGTGAACTGGCCCGTGCGCATGACGATATCGACTTCCTTACCGTTCACCAGCGCCTTGGCCGAGAACGGGCGGTTCGGCGAATAGCCCATGGCGCCCGCCAGCGGGCCACCCTGTGCTTCTTCGGCCTGAAGGTCTAGGCGAAGGTCTTCGGGCTTGTCGCTGAAGCTGGCGGCCAGTTTCAGGAAGTCACCGGGGCGGTTCAGGCTGCGCGCATCGACATTGGCAGTCTTGGATCCTGCGCGGGGAATGTCGGCATTACCGGACAGGCGCCAGCGACCGTATTCCTTGGAGAAGTCCTCCATCAGTTCGATGTCGGTGGCGAACTTGTCGATCTTGAAATCGAGCGGCGAGGGGCCGCCCGGTTCCGTCGGCGGCTCAAGCACCGGACGGCGAAGGACCTTGATGTTCTTGGCTGTGATCTCGTCGGCCTGGAAGCGGCGGAACACCAGTCTCCAATAGCTCCAGTCCACGCGCACATCATTAGCTTCAAGCCAGACGCCGTCGATGTCCGAGACCGTGACGCGCTCAAGCGTGAAATCGTCGAACAGGTCGCCCTTAAGGCCCTGAACGTCGATCTCGCCATAGCGGCCGATCTTCTTGCCGACGACGAAGCTGGTGATCAGGTCGCGGCCTGCGTCCGAGACCAGATAATAGCGCCCGCCCACAGCTGCCACGATCACAATACCGATCAGGCTGCCGACACCGATGCCGGTGAAGATGGCAGCTTGTTTCAGTCGCGAGCGTTTGCGCTTTTTCTCGCGCGGAGTTTCGACCTCTGTGCTTTCGGCAGGCAGATCGTCTTTTTCAGGCTCTGGTGTAGGGGGCGTCTCGGTCAAAACGACTGGCCGATGCTGATGTAGAGTTGGAATTCAGAATCGCCCTCGCGCTTGTTCAGCGGGATGGCGATATCGGCGCGCACAGGGCCGAAGGGCAGTTTGTAGCGAACGCCGACACCTGCGCCATAGCGCATGTTGCTGAGGTTCGGGGTTTCCTGGAAGCCGACAGCGCCGCCGTCGATAAAGGCTACGGCCTGAAACTTCTCGCCGATGTCCTGACGCACCTCGAACGAGGTCTCGAACAGGCTGAGACCGCCACGCGGGGTATTGTCTGGCAGGCGCGGGTTGATGCTCTGATAGGAATAGCCACGGACAGAGCCGCCACCACCCGAGAACATCAGGCGGTCCGAAGGCACAGTCAGTTCGTCGCCGCCGATGATCGAGCCGATCTTCAGACGACCCGCCAGAATGGTGCGCTCACGCTCGCCAACTGGGAAATAGGCGCTGCCTTCACCGACGCTGCGCAGGAAGAAGACTGTATCTTCACCCGTCACTGCCGTCGGTTGGACCGAGACACGTGCACGCCAGCCCTTGGTGGCGTTTAGCGGGTCGTTGGAACGGTCGATATAGGCACCGCCACGCGCGGTCAGCATGATCAGGTTGCGGTCCATGACCACAGGCACCGCATCGATCGGATCGTAACGGGTTTCCTTATAGCGACCGCCATCGATGCCAAGGCCGAGACTGTAGGACGAGGTCGCGCCCCAGCGCTGACTGATCTCGGCATCGACACTAATAGCCTGACGCTCATAGGCGTCGGTCAGTTCGTTGATGGCCCATGCCGATGTACGGAAGGTGCGGCCCGGCTTGCGGAAGTGCGGGCGGCTCCATTCAGCACCGACACGGCTGTCGATATTGGCGATGCGCAGCCCGTAGCGCAGCGTATCCGCACGGCCGAAGCGGTTGAAATGGGTGCGATAGATATCGAGACCGAAGCCGTCTTTGGTCGCATAGGACGCGCCCGCTTCCAGCAGCTTGTGCTTACGGTCGCTCAGATAGACGTTCACATCGCGAAGGCCGTCGCCATCCACATCGACAGTGCGCGGGCCAAGGTTTGCAAGCGATACGGTCGCGGAATCATAGACCCCCGTTTCCGTCAGGCGGCGCTCCAGCTCGCTGAGGGCGGCAGGGCTGAAGATGTCACCGCGCTCCCACGGCACCAGCGCCTGAACCCAGCTTTCACGGGTACGGGTCAGGACGCGGGGTTCCTCGTCCTCGTCATCTGCGTCGCGCGTACCCGGGCGGGCGGGGTTCAGCCTGATCTCGTCATCCAGATAAACCAGATCGCGCGGCATGATGTTGAAGCGTGGGCGCACCGTATTGGCATTGGCGGCGTTCTCGCCATCGAGAGAAGGGTGGACCACCTCGACGTAGCGCGCCTCAGCACGGGCATCGGCAAAGCCGTTCTGTAGCAGGATCGAGACGATGCGGGCCTCGGCGGCTAGAATGTCGGGCGCACGACCGGGGGCACCGTCAGGCAGGTTGATCGCCTCGACGGCCATTTCGGCAATCGGCTTTTCGGGGTGAACCGGAGGCGAGCCACGAAGAAGTACAAAGCTGGAGGTGCCAGAGACAGGAAGCACTGCGCCGCTGGCTGTGCTTTCTGGCTGGATCAGAACCACAGGCGTTGCTGGCTGCTCTGCAGGGGGAGTTGCAGCGGGGGCGCTGTCTTGAGCCACATCGGCTTGGGTGGCGGTGGTCCGCGGGGCGTTCTGGGACTGGCGCGAGCCGACCCATTCAATCCCTGAGTCACGGATCGTGAACTGGGGGCCGGGGTCAATAATCAGACGGGCGGCATAGCGTCCATTGTCGGAAGAAGAAGCCGATGAGGGAGCGGCTTCGACCCTCGCGCTATAATAGCCCTCGGTATGCAGAATATCCTGAGCCAGCGTCATTGCACGACGCTCGTTCCGGCGCGCTTCGCCCGCGCTGCGAGGAGCATTGGGAACTGTGCCAATCGCCTGTTCGAGCTTGTCGGACAGGTCACGGCTTATGCTCGTCTCGGGCGCTGCGGAAAAGGTCGCGCGCTTTTCATCGGCGAGAGCAGGAGAGGAGGCGCACACAATGGCGCAGACGGCCACGCTGCACAGATAATAGCCGGTTCTAGAGCTCAAGCCGGACCTTCTGTCTTCATTACGACCGCGAAAATAACGGCAAGTCTTTAGTAAGCGGTGGGGTGCCGTGGCAC
>JAEZHG010000023.1 GCA_023436945.1 Pseudomonadota bacterium
TCCGTGGTCTGATCTCCACTTCCACGGCGCACGTCTCGCGTGGTGTCGATCTGGTCGAACAAACCGGCAGTGCGCTGGAGCGCATCGGCTCCAAGGTCGTCGCCGTTGATGCTCTGGCTGGTGAAATCGCCCACTCGGCACAGGAACAGGCCGAGGCTCTGGCCCGTGTTCGCCGCGCCATGGGCGAGATGGACGACATCACCCAGCAGAACGCGGCCATGACCGAGGAAGCCACTGCCGCCGCCCGTCAGTTGGCGAACGAGGCCCACGTTCTCAACACCCAGGTCAGCCGCTTCCGTCTGGATGGCCCGTCGATGCATCTGGCCGTGAACAACAATCGCGCCGCCTAGATCGATTATCGATTATCGATGGCGATTTCCCAAAGCGACGCTTTGGGCTGAGGCTTTCGGCGTCTAATTCGTCTGCCCTGTTCGCGACAGGGAGACTGCGATGACAGACGAAGACCGCGCCGAAGGTTTCAGCCAACCTCGCCACGACTGGACGCTGCAAGAGGTCGAGGCCCTATTCGCCCGCCCCTTCATGGAACTGGTCTATGAGGCGGCCAGCGTCCATCGCCACTGGTTCAATCCGAGCGAAATCCAGAAGAGCCAGCTTCTGTCGATCAAGACAGGCGGCTGCGCCGAGAACTGTGGCTATTGCTCGCAATCGGCCAGTTTCAAAACAGGCCTGAAAGCCTCCAAGCTGATGGAACCAGAGGCGGTACTGGAAGCCGCCCGCGCCGCCCGTAACAACGGGGCCAGCCGCTTCTGTATGGGGGCCGCATGGCGCGTGTTAAAAGACCGCGACACCCCCAAGCTGGTCGAGATGATCTCGCAGGTGAAGGCGCTGGGACTGGAGACCTGCGCCACATTGGGGATGCTCAGTGAAGATCAGGCGCGGCAACTGAAACAGGCCGGTCTGGACTATTACAACCACAACCTCGACACCGGCCCTGACTATTACGATCAGGTCGTCACAACACGCACCTATCAGGATCGTCTGGACACGCTGAAGCACGTTCGCGAGGCGGGTATGAGTACCTGCTGCGGCGGGATTGTCGGTATGGGCGAAAGCCGTAAGGACCGCGCGGGGCTGTTGCACGCACTGGCCACCCTGCCCGTCCATCCGGACAGCCTGCCGGTCAATGCTCTGGTGCCTGTGGGTGGCACGCCTTTGGGCGAACAGGTGCTGAAGGCGGGTGAAATCCACCCGATCGAGTTTGTGCGCACGGTTGCGGTGGCGCGACTGGTCTGCCCCAAATCGATGGTCAGGCTGTCAGCCGGAAGAGAAGGCATGAGCGCCGAGATGCAGGCCCTGTGCTTTCTTGCAGGGGCCAACTCCATCTTTGTCGGCGGCAAGCTTCTGACCACGCCCCTACCGGGCGAGGACGAGGACAGCAGGCTGTTTGACCTGCTGGACCTTCAACCGATGGAAAGACGCGTGGCCTAGCGATTGGCGCGACGGGTTATGGCCGAGGCCGGAGCCAGTTGCAGGCCACGGTCGCTAAGACCCGCCGTCCAGCGTGCAGCCACCTCGACCGTCACCGGATAGCTGAAGCCGCTGCCAAGGGCGGAACCTTCAGCCTTGGCCAGAGCCTCAAGGGCCGTCAGTTGGCGCATGATAGCGGCGGGCGACTGCTCTTCATCAACCAGACGGTCTGCCGAGGCGCGGGCAAAGGCACCGCCACGGTTCTTCATCGTGCCGTCATCGATAAAGGCCAGACCGCGCTGGCGAAGGTTCGCCATCAGTGCCGTCGTCGGCGCATCGGCGGTGACGAAGCGGTCACCCAGATAGTTGCTCACACCGAAATAGCCCACGGCACGTGACAGCAGCCAGTCCAGCTTAGCCGATACATCGGCGGCGTCGCTGGAGGCCAGCAGCGTATAGGGGCCGGGGTCATTGTTAGGATAGCCGGTCGGCTCCATCGGCAGCTCGATCAGCACCTCGTGGCCATAGGCACGGGCTTGGTCGATCCACTGTTGCAGACCATCGGCATAGGGCACGAAGCTGAGCGTCACCTCGGCAGGCAGGCGTTCAATCGCCGCGCGGGTGGTGACAGCGTTCAGGCCCAGACCGCCCACGACCAGCGAGACCATCGGCTTGCCGTTGGAGCGGAACGGGCGTGCATAGGCTTGCGACGGCACGCGGCCATCATCGGCAATGCGCGGCAGCGGACCATCCGGACCCGGCTGGTGCAGGGCCGCAATCGGGGCCACAGGCAGCGGGTTGCTAGGGCTGCGTACAGGCGCATTGAACGAGCCGTTCGAAACAGTCGCGCCATCGGGAAGCGTAATCAGCGCCTCGCCCAGTTCACCGCCCGTCAGTTCGGCCAGTTCTTCAGGCGTCAGATCTTGATAGGCATCCAGACCGCCAAAGCCGAATGCGTCCTCGGCCGAGGGCACGTGGGCCATCGGGCTGGAGGCCTCAAGGCGGGCCTGTGCGCTGGGCATGGCGGCGCGCGGGTCACCTGTCAGGGCGACGGCCAGACCGCCGATCCCGAGCACAGCCACAGCCCCCACTCCGATCAGAAGCTGGGGCTTGCGCAGCCAGGTCTGGCGTACACGGTTCAGGAAAGTCTCGCGGGGCACTCCCGCATTGGCAGCGAGAGCAGACTGACGCTTTGCGAACATGGTCACAGCTATGCTCGATCAACCAGGGGGATAAGCAACAACGGATACACTACCGTATGGAGCGACCATTACGGGTCGCGCCTTCACTGTGCATCAAGCCACGGCAGAGTTAAGAAACCCTAACAGCCGTTCACCACGATTAAGAAAATGGCACCCTTTAAGCAACAAAGGCACCATTTCACTTAAGGCTTCAGTCTTCGGACTTGGTTTCGGTGTCCGGATTGGTGATCACAATACC
>JAEZHG010000245.1 GCA_023436945.1 Pseudomonadota bacterium
CTGGAGGCCAATGGCCTTGTCGCCCGCAACACCGTGTTCGATTCCCAGGCCGTCCTGATCAAGTCGCCCAAGGCCCCCGAGCCGGAACTGGCCGACCTGCTGGACAGCGTGATGGAGCGCATGAGCGGCGTGATCGCCTCGTCGGGTGCGAAATATGTGATGATGAACGCGCCGCGTGCGGCGCTGGACGATATCATCGCCATCCAGAAATCCGGCCGTCTGGCCGACCGCTCGCTGGACCTGATCCGTGATGCGGGCCTGAAGTGGGTGAAGGGTCATAACGAGCTGCTGTATCGCGTCGAAAACTACCCCATCGACTTGATCCGCGTGCGTGACGACGACATCCCCACCTTCGTGGCCGATGGCGTTTGCGACCTCGGCATCGTCGGCGAGAACGTTCTGGAAGAAGGCCGCAATGGGGGCCCGAACGCCGAGAGCGTCATGCCGCTGGGCTTTGGCCGCTGCACGCTGAAACTGGCGACCCTGCCGGGTGAATGGGACGGCGCAAAGTCGCTGGAAGGCCAGCGCATCGCCACCTCCTATCCGAACATCCTCAAGCGCTTCCTCGACAAGGAAGGCGTGAAGGCCGATGTCGTGCTGATGCGCGGCGCGGTCGAGGTGGCCCCGCGCATGAAGCTGGCCGCAGGCATCTGCGATCTGGTCTCGACCGGTGCCACGCTGGAAGCCAACGGCCTTGTCGCTCGCGACACCGTGTTTAAATCCCAAGCCGTCCTCATCAAGTCGCCGACCGGCCCAGAGCCGGAACTGGCCGACCTGCTCGACAGCGTCATGGAGCGCATGAGCGGCGTCATCGCCTCGCAAGGCGCGAAATACGTCATGATGAACGCCCCGCGCGCGGCTCTGGATGACATCATCGCCATCCTCCCGGGTGCCGGTTCGCCCACCATCATGCCACTGGCAGGCCGTGACGATGCCGTGGCCGTCCACGCCGTGTGCCAAGAGGCCGTATTCTGGGAAACTCTCGAGAAGCTGAAGGCCGTCGGTGCCTCGGCCATTCTTGTCCTGCCCATCGAGAAGATGATGTAATGAAGACCTTCGACTGGACACAACTGGACGAAGCCCAGAAGCGCGAAGCTCTGGCCCGCCCAAGCCAGCGCGTCGCTGCCGACGTCACCAATGTCGTGCGCGAGATCATGCAGGATGTCGCCCTGCGTGGTGGCGCTGCCGTGACCGACTGGTGCATCAAGTTGGACGGCGCTCCGCCGCGCCGCATCCCGATCAATAACGAAACGCTGAATGCGGCGCGTGACCAGTTGGCCCCTGCCGACACCCGCGCCATCCGCATGGCGGCAGAGAACATCCGTATCTTCCATGAGGCGACCAAGCCCGAGGATACCAAGCTGGTCGAGACGACCGCTGGCGTTCGCTCCAAGATCGCATGGCGTGCCATTGGCGCGGCAGGCATCTATGTTCCGGGCGGCACGGCGCCGCTGTTCTCTTCGTTGCTGATGCAGGCCATTCCGGCGCAGGTCGCTGGCGTGAAAACCCGTGTGGCCGTGACCCCGCCGTCAAAGGACGGCTCGGTACACCCCGCCATGATCATCGCCGCCGCCGAGGCAGGCCTTGATGCCATCTGGGCCATAGGTGGCGCACAGGCCATCGCCGCCCTGACCTTCGGTGTCGAGCTGGAAGACGGGATCATCCCGCGTTGTGACAAGCTGTTCGGTCCGGGCAATGCCTATGTGGCCGAGGCCAAGAAACAGGCCAATGCCCTGCCCGCTGGCCCTGCTGTCGATATGCCTGCCGGTCCGTCGGAGCTCATGGTTGTGGCCGACAGTGCCGCCGATCCGGTGATTGCTGCTGCCGACCTGCTGAGCCAAGCCGAGCACGACAAGGACGCACAGGTCATTCTCGTCGCCACCCCCAAAACGGCGCTGCAAACCATTCTGGAAGAGGTCGAAGAACAGGTCGCCACCCTGCCGCGCGAGGAAATCGCCCGCGCCTCTCTGGGCGAAGCCCGCGCCATCCTCGCCCGCAATCCGGACGATGTGATCGAGGTGATCAACACCTACGGCCCCGAACACCTTGCACTTCAGACCGAAGACGCTGGCGATCTGGTAGACCGCATCGAAGCAGCCGGTGCCATCTTCGTCGGTGGCTGGGCCGCTGAAACGCTCGGCGACTATGCCGCCGGTCCTAGCCACGTGCTGCCGACCGATGGCGGTGCCCGTACGCTGGGCGGCATCACCACCGCAAGCTTCATGACCTCGATGTCGGTGCAGTACGTCAATGAAGAGGGCGCTCGCACCCTCGGCCCCGTTGCCGCGCGTCTGGCACGCCTCGAAGGCCTCGAAGCGCACGCCCGCGCCGCAGATTACAGGAGCGAGGCATGAGCCTTCCTGCCCCGTTTGCCCCGCTTGTTTCCGGCTTTGAGGGTCTGGACGCCTATCCGGCCAATCCATCGGCGCTGGCTGCCCGCATGGCCGAGATCTATGGCGTCAAAGCCGATCAGGTCCTGCCTGTTCGCGGCCTAACCCACGCGCTGGAACTCGTTTACCGTCTGGCTGCCCGTGATGGTGGTTCGGTCGAAGCCCCCAAGGCTGAACCCTACACCACCCTTGCGGCCATCTATCCGGCCAAGGGCGAAGCCATCGCTGTCGTGGCCCGCGCCATCGGCTCGGTCGAGGCAATTGCCGAAATGGCTGCCCGTGTGGCTCCGGCCCTGCTGGTGGTCGACGAGGGCGTGATCGAGTTCTCGGACGCGCAATCGGCCGCCTCGATCATCGAGGACAATGCCAACCTGATCGTGCTGCGCAGCCTGTCGCTGGCCTATGGTCTGGCCGGTGCCCGCGTGGGTGCGGCTATCGCCCAGCCCGAGACTCTGGCCCGCCTGTCTTCGGTGCTGGAGCCCTATGCCCTGCCCGCCCCGCTGGTGAAACTGGCCCAGCAGGTGCTGGACCCGTCGCGTTTGCTGGTAAGCCGCGCGCGCATCGGCACCGTCCGTCGCGCGCGCGCGCGGTTGGTGCGCGAACTGTCGCGCATCATGCCGGTCGATCAGGGCGTTGGCCCGATCATCATCGCCCGTCCGGAAGACACCGAAGAGGCGCTGTCTCAACTTAAAGCCTTCGGCATTACTGCCGATCTGTCGGAAGAGCGCCTTCGCCTTCCTGTGTCGCTCAAGACCGAGGTCAACGACCGCCTGCTCGCCGCCTTTGGCCTGAACGTCGGCAAGGCTCGCCCTGCCCGCATCGGCCAGTCTGTCCGCGACACCAAGGAAACCCGCATCGTCTGCGCCGTGAACCTTGATGAGAGCGGTCCGGTGAAAATCGAGACCGGCGTCGGCTTCTTCGACCACATGCTGGAACAGATCGCGGCCCACGGCGGATTCTCGCTGCGTCTGAAGTGCGAGGGCGACCTGCACACCGATCCGCACCACACGATCGAAGACAGCGCCATTGCTCTGGGCCAAGCGCTCAAACAGGCACTAGGCGAGCGCAAGGGCATCCAGCGCTACGGCTTCGTCCTGCCGATGGACGAGGCCAATGCGGTTGTCTCCATCGACCTGTCGGGACGCCCCTTCCCTGTGTTTGAAGGCACATTCGACACGCCCTTCCTCGGTGACTATCGCACAGACATGACCGCGCACGTCTTCCGCTCGCTGGCCGAACACCTCGGCGCGGCGGTGCACATCACTGTCACCGGCACCGACGACCACCACAAGACCGAGGCCTGCTACAAGGGCTTTGGCCGTGCGCTGCGTCAGGCCATCAAGGTCGAGGGCGATGCCATCCCCAGCACCAAGGGTGTGCTGTAATGGAAGTGACCCTGATTGGTTACGGATCAGGCAATGTGGCTTCGGTGCGATTTGCGCTGGAACGCCTCGGCGCACGCGTTCGCGTGACGGGTGATCCAGCCGATATAGCCGAAGCCGAGCGTGTGATCCTACCCGGCGTCGGTGCGGCAGGCTATGCCATGAAACAGCTCGACGCCCTTGGACTGACCGAAGCCCTTCGCGCGTTCGAAGGCCCCCTGATGGGTGTGTGCCTTGGCCAACAGCTTCTGTTTGAACGCTCGGACGAAGATGGTGATGTGGCCATGCTGGGCCTGATCCCCGGTCGCGTCAGCGCCATCGAGCCCAAGCCCTCCATGCCTTCGCCTCACATGGGGTGGGGCCGCCTGACCAAGCGTCGCGAAGACCCGCTGCTTGAAGGCGTAGAGGATGGCGAGTGGGCCTATTTCGTCCACGGCTTCGTCTGCCCCGATGGCGAGGCGACCATCGCCGCCGCCGACTACGGCATGGCTGTGCCGGCTGTGGTGAATTTCAAAAACCGCTGGGGCTGCCAGTTCCACCCCGAACGCTCGGCCAAGACCGGTGCCCGTATTCTGAAAAACTTCCTCGAGTTGCCAGCATGATCATCTATCCCGCCATCGACCTGAAAGACGGTTTCGCGGTGCGCCTGATGCACGGTGATTTCGAACAGGTCACGCGTTACGACGACAACCCCGCCTCGCGCCTCGCCGCCTTTGCGGCAGAGGGTGCCGAGTGGGTACACATCGTGGACCTCGACGGTGCCAAGGCTGGCGGAGCGCGCCAGTACGAGCTGGTCGGTGAAATGGCCAAGGCCGTGGATGTCAAAATCCAGTGCGGCGGTGGCGTTCGCACCGAGGACGACATCAAGCGACTGCTCGACAATGGCGTCACTCGCGTGGTCGTCGGCTCGCTGGCCGTCACCCAGTCCGATCAGGTTCTGGCATGGCTGGACCAGTTCGGGTCCGAAGCCATCACGCTTGCGCTGGACGTAAAGTTCGAGGACGGCGTGCCTGTACCTGCCCTCAAGGGTTGGACCCAGTCGGCGGGCGTCGACCTGTGGACCGTGCTGGACCGCTATCCGTCCGATCTTCTGACCCACGTGCTGATGACCGACGTCAGCCGTGACGGGGCCCTGACCGGTGCTAACCTCGACCTGCTGGGCGAGGCGCTGAAGCGTCGTCCGGAACTGAAGATTCAGGCCTCGGGCGGTGTTGCCACTCTGGATGATCTGGTCGGTGCCAAGGCCATCGGTTGCGACGGTGCCATCACGGGCCGCGCCATCTATGAGGGCAAGTTCACCGTCGCCCAAGCCATCAAGGCCATGGCCTGATGACCGCTAGACGCATCATTCCCTGCCTTGATGTGAAGGACGGTCGCGTCGTCAAAGGCATTCGCTTTGAAGGCCACGTCGATATGGGCGACGCAGCCGAACTGGCTGCCCGCTATCGTGACGCAGGGGCGGACGAACTAGTCTTCTACGACATCACCGCCAGCCCTGAAGGCCGCACGCTCGACTATTCGTGGGTGCAGGACATTGCCCGCCTGCTCGACATCCCCTTCTGCGTCGCAGGCGGTATCCGCACTGTCGAACAGGCCGCCCGCTGCCTTGATCACGGGGCCGACAAGGTCTCGATCAACTCGCCCGCTCTGGAGCGCCCTGAACTCATCGCCGAAATGGCCGAGGTTCTAGGCCGCCAATGTGTGGTTGTCGGTGTCGACAGCGCGTTTCAGGACGGCGAATGGAAGGTCCACAAATATACCGGCGATCCCAATGCCCGCCGTGGCGCTGGCAAGCTGACCATGGACTGGATCATGCAAGCCCAAAACCTTGGCGCTGGCGAGATTGTGCTCAACTGCATCGATCAGGACGGCGTGCGCAAAGGCTATGACATTGCGCAGCTCAAGGTCGCGCGCGAGCGTCTGACCATTCCGCTGGTCGCATCGGGCGGTGCAGGCGCTGTCGAGCATTTCCTGTCGGCGTTCAAGGATGCAGATGTGTCCGGCGCTCTTGCCGCCAG
Source organism: Pseudomonadota bacterium (assembly GCA_023436945.1). Classification (GTDB taxonomy): domain Bacteria; phylum Pseudomonadota; class Alphaproteobacteria; order Caulobacterales; family Caulobacteraceae; genus Brevundimonas. Next base: position 5,791 of record JAEZHG010000245.1, read on the forward strand.
CGTTTTCCACTCCGGCGCAATCGCCATCCCCGATCTCAAAACCTACCTCGATCAAAGCGGGGTGGAGGTACGCCTATGAGCGATCTGAAAAATTCACTGAACGTGTCCGCTATCGACTTCACCAAGGGTAACGGTCTGATCCCCGCCGTGGTGCAGGATGCGGATACCCTTCAGGTGCTGACCCTCGCCTATATGGACGAGGCAGCCCTGAAGGAAACCTTGGAAAGTGGCCAGGCCACTTTCTACTCCCGCTCGCGAGGCGGGCGCTGGCGCAAGGGCGAGACCTCGGGCGATTTCCTGAACGTCGTCTCGGTCACCGCTGACTGCGATGCCGATGCTGTCGTGGTGAAGGTTCGCCCCGTCAACGAGAACGCCTGCCATCTGAACCGCACTTCGTGCTTTGGTGACGAAGTTGCTCCCGGCGTGGGCCAGCTGGCCCGTCTTGAGCGCACTATTGCTGTACGCGCCAAGGCCGATCCTACTGAGAGCTGGACCGCGCGCCTGATGCAAAAAGGCGTCAAACGCATCGCCCAGAAGGTCGGTGAGGAAGGCGTCGAGACTGCTCTGGCTGCGACCGCGGGACCGGATGAAGAGGTGATCAATGAGTCTGCCGACCTGATCTATCACCTGCTTGTTCTGCTTCAGGCCCGTAACCTCAAACTTGAGGATGTCGTGCAGGTGTTGAAATCGCGGGAAAAATAACTTCTCGCGTAACAGATTGTCATCTTCCGGCGTGTAACGTGCCTGTGCTTTGCACTTTCGGGCAAAGCTGACCTATCAAACGCAAAGCACGTTACTCTCTGGAGAGCACAGACTATGTCACGATTGATCCGCCACGCCGTTGTGGCTTGCCTTGTTATGGCCCCCGCGGCGACCGCGCAGGCTCAAGATTGGCGTGGCACTCCGGTTTACGGAGAAGTGCGCCTCCAGAACGGCTTCACGCCCGATCCGCAAACTGTGAACGTACAGGCCGGCGGCAACCGCGATGCGTCGAGCATCAAGGCCGCGGGCTGCGTTGGCCAGATCGGCACCAACCCAGACTATGTGGTGCGTTACAGCGCTGGCTCGCTGCCGCTCTATATCCGCGCCAACTCCTCGTCGGACACCTCGCTGGTCGTGCGCGCGCCGAACGGCAACTGGAGCTGCGATGACGACTCCGGCGGTGATCTGAACCCGCAAATCGTCTTCAACAGCCCGGACTCTGGCGCCTATCACATCTGGGTTGGCTCGCTGAGCGGCTCGGTAGTGTCGGCCCAGTTGCAAATCTCGGAACTGGCGGGCTCCGGTTATAACGAGCAGCCGGACCTGGCAGCCGAGGCTACCTTCGAGGAAATCATCCTGCGTTCGGGATTCACCCCCGATCCGCGCACCATCAACATGGTCGCCGGCGGCTCGATCGATGCCAGCAGCCTCGGCTCCAACTGTGTGGGCCGTATTGCCCGCGTTCCGGATGTTGAGCTGACCTATCGCGACAACGGCAACTATCCGCTGGTCTTCACCTTCAATTCGTCGGGTGACACCACTCTGGTCATCAATGCCCCGGACGGTAACTGGTACTGCGACGACGATTCCGACGGCAATCTGAACCCGCGCGTGACATTCAACAGCCCGCAAGGCGGCGTGTACGACATTTTTGTTGGCACCGTTGACGGCGAAATGTCGAACGGCACCCTGTCGATCACTGAAATCGACTAAACGTCTGTTCTACAATGAATTACAGGAACGCTCCGCCCCATGGCCGGAGCGTTTCTTGTTAACGGCAGCGTTTAATTGCGGTCTTTGGGAGACAAAATCTCACAGAACCGTGAACCGAACGCGAGGTCACCGCGTTATCCATGCTCCAAACCCTCCGGAGGAGATCACCATGCGTAAACTTGCACTGACCGCTATCGCCGTCGCCGCCATGACCGGCCTGGCCGCTTGCCAGAACGCTGCTGAAAAAGAAGCAGACGCCAAGGCTGACGCCGTAGAAGCACAAGCCGATGTGGCCGTGACCCAGCTGGAAAACCAAGCTGACGCTGCTGCAACCAACGCCCAGCAGGAAGCTCTGGACGCCCAGGCTGATGCTGTTGCGAAGAACGCTGAAGTGAAGGCTGACGCCATCCGCGACGCTGCCAAGACCAACTAAGTCTTAGCGACGCGCACTTCATAAAGTGCCTTCGAAAAAGCCCCGCCCCACCGGCGGGGCTTTTTTATTACTCGCCTTGCAAGAATATTGCTAACGCCCCACACGCTTAGAGCGACTTTGAGCAATATTTGATCACAAAAGCTTCAATCTTAAAAAACGCTGCTTTCTAAATTATATTCCTTAGGGTCAAGTATCGGCTCTTAGTCAGGGGAATGAGTTGATGAGACAGTATTTTGTTTTCACAGTAGCCGCCCTGTGTATGTCGGGCGTTATCGGTGTGGCATCGGTTTCGACCGCCGAACCTCAAGCCACCACACAACCCGCACCTGTTTCCGCCCTTCCAGAGGGCGAGGGTCGTGGTGTGACCGAACAGGTCTGTGGCCAGTGCCACAACGTTCGCATGTTCTCCAGCCAGCGCCACGACCGCGACGGATGGAATGCCACGATCACACGCATGCTCGATAAGGGCATGAGCGCGGACGAGGACACCCTTTACGAAATCTCCGACTACCTGACGGAATATCTCGGCAAGGAAGATCAGAACGCGTCCACGCCTTCATAAGAGGCGACAAACGCATCACGTATCGCCAAGGCCCGACGGGTGTCGGCGTCACTGGCCCTACAGACAAACGAAATCTGGCGACGCGGCACCGTGCCTTCGAGCGGGAGCTGTCGAACTGGCGCGCGTGCGGCCCCTCCGGTCGGCAGGCGCGGAATGATCGACACACCCAGCCCTTGGGACACCATGGCCAGCACTGCCTCGATCGACTCCAGTTCGAACCGCGGCCTGACTCCCGGCAGCAGACGGTGAAGATACGACGCGGCCGTCCGTCCACTGGTCAGGGTGGTGTCGAACTGGATCCAGCCACAGGTCTCGACCAGTTGGCGGATGTCGCTCCCCTCGGTGTCTGGCGGTGCCACGAAGACGAATGGCTGTTGGGCCAGGTCTCGCCAATAGAGGCGGCTTGATCCCCCTGCGTTAGGCCGGATCAGCGCCGCCCCATCCAACCTTCCGGCCTTCAACTGGTCCAGCAACTCGGTGGAGTCGCCCTGGATCACACGCACGCTGAGCCCCGGATGGCGATGCGCGATCTCTGCCAGAACAAGGGGGATCATTGTGGGTTGCAACGAACGGATCGCACCGATGGCCACGCGCCCCGTCAGGGTCGCGCTGTGGCGCGTGCGGGCATCTTCGACAGCGTCCAGCGCCGAGCGGACAGTATGGGCCAGTTCCATCGCCAGATGGGTAGGCCTCACCGTCCTTGCCGAGCGGTCAAACAAGGGCTGGCCTATGTACTCCTCCAGCTTTTTCATCTGCAGACTGACAGCGCTCGGCGTCAGACCGACTTCCTCAGCAGCGCCCGCAAAACTGCCCTGCCGGATCACGGCCCCCAGCGTGTTGAGGAATTCCAGCTTCAAAATCAGCTCCTTGCTGCATTGCAGCAAGCGAACGTGCCGCAAAACAATGTTCTCGATACATAACAAATACTCATCAATCGAGTCAGAAAACATCACTTTTTATCGCTGACGCCGACCCATACGGTTTCAAACCACGCCCCGGGGACCAGTCCCCTGGCCGGGGCAAGACGCAATGACCCGCAAGAGGTCAGGCACAGGGAGGGGGGATAAATGGACGGTATCAAAACCATCCGGATGCTGATCGATGGCGTGTGGGTAGAGGGGCATGGAGCCCCCGCTTCCGTCGTCAACAAATACGATGGATCGACCATCGCAGAGCTACGCCAGAGCAATCTGGATCAGGTTGATCAAGCCGTTGCGGCTGCACGTCGGGGCTTTGAGAATGACAGGCTGACGATTGCCGATCGCGCCGCCCTGCTGCACCGCATCGCCGATATGATCGCTGCGCGCCACGCTGAACTGGCCGAGGTCATCGTCGCCGAAAGCGGCGTGCCGATCAAAGATTCCGCCAATGAAGTGACCCGCACCGTCGAGACCTTCCGCGTCTCCGCTGAGGAAGCACGGCGCCTGATTGGCGAGATGGTCCCGATCCAGTCTGCGCCCGGTCAGTCGGGTCGTATGGCCTACACGATCCGCAAACCGCGCGGCGTCGTGGGCGGCATCTCCTCCTTCAACTCGCCGCTGAATATGGTCGCGCACAAGGTCGCACCAGCCCTGGCATCGGGTAATGCCGTGGTCTTCAAACCACCGCTCTCGACCCCGATCTCGGCCACTCTTCTATTCGAGATCATGCTGAAAGCAGGCGTCCCTGCCGGCCTGATCCATCTGGTTCACGGCGATGGCGCGGTGATCGGCAACCGTCTGGTCGAGCATCCTGAAGTGGACTTCTTCACTTTTACCGGCAGCACCCCGGTCGGAAAGCAAATCCGTCAGATCAGAGGGATGCGAGCCACCGCTCTGGAGTTGGGCAGTATCGCCGCGACCATCGTCTGTGAAG
>JAEZHG010000254.1 GCA_023436945.1 Pseudomonadota bacterium
GAAATCCAGCGCTTCGCCTATATCGTCAGCCATGACCTGCGTGCGCCGCTGGTCAATGTCATGGGCTATACCTCCGAACTGGAGCAGATCGCGGCCCAGATCGATACCCAGCTTCTGATGCTGGAGGAAAAGGCTCCCGATCTGGTCGATGCCGAAACGGCCCGTGCCGTTCGTGAGGATGCACCAGAGGCCATCGGCTTTATCCGGGCATCTACCGCCAAGATGGACAGCCTCATCAAGGCGATCCTGCGCCTGTCGCGCGAGGGGCGCCGCAAGCTGGTTGCCGAGAAGCTGGATATGACCACACTGGTTCAGGGTCTGGTCGATGCTGTGGATCAGGTCATCAGCGAGGATGACGGTGCGGTCGAGATTCACACCCTGCCGGACATTGTCAGCGACCGCATATCTGTTGAGCAGATCTTCAGCAACCTTGTCGAGAACGCCGCAAAATACCGCGATCAGGAACGACCTTTGCGGTTGGTCGTTAAGGGTCATGAAGTCGAGGGTGACTGGGTGGAGTTTGTAATCAGCGACAATGGCCGAGGGATCGCCCCGAAGGACCATGAGCGGATTTTTGAACTGTTCCGTAGGGCGGGCAAACAGGACAGACCGGGCGAAGGTCTGGGACTGGCTTTTGTACGCAGTGCGGTTCGACGCCTTGGAGGGAATATCACCCTCGATTCAGATTTGGGTGAGGGTGCAACCTTTAGGATAAGGTTCCCTCGCCAAATGGTCGTAAAGCCAGAGTTGGAGTAGCCGTGCCTCAGTCCGTCAAAATCGTCATGATCGAAGACGATCATGGTCATGCAAGATTGATCGAAAAGAACATCCGTCGCGCCAATATCGCGAACGATATCCTGCATTTTGACAGTGGTCAGGCGGGCCTCGACTATCTGTTCGGTAGCGAGATCGACAAGGATGGCTCTATCCTGATCCTGCTTGATCTCAACCTGCCGGACATGACGGGCACCGACATTCTTGAGCGGGTGAAGTCGGACGAGTTCCTGCGTCGCGCCCCTGTGGTGGTGCTGACCACGACCGACGACAAGGTTGAAATCGACCGCTGCTACGATCTGGGTTGTAACGTCTACATCACCAAGCCGGTCGACTATGAGGGCTTTGCCGTCGCGATCCGCCAACTGGGGTTGTTCCTGTCTGTGATGCAGGCCCCCGAGATATCCCTCAAGTGAGCCAGCCCTACCGTCTTCTCTATATCGATGACGACTACGCTCTGTCCCGACTGGTACAGAAGGAGTTCGTGCGCCGTGGATATCTGGTCGATCTGGCCCCTGATGGTGACGAGGGGCTGAAGGCTCTGGCTATGGGCCAGTACGATGTCTGCGCGCTGGACCACACCATGCCGGGACGCGACGGTCTAGAAATCCTGCCTGAAATCCTCGCCATGGAGGATGCGCCTCCGGTGGTCTATTGCACCGGCATCGAGGACAGCCGCATCGCCGTGGCGGCTCTGAAGGCGGGCGCGGCGGACTATGTGATCAAGGATGCCTCGGGCGAGTTCCGCACCTTCCTCGCCAAGGCGGCGGATGACGCGATCATGCGCCGTAACCTTGAGAGGGCGAACGCCACCGCACAGGAAGACATGAAGCGCGAGCGCGACCGTGCCGAGGCGCTGCTGCGCGAGGTGAACCACCGCGTCGGCAACTCGCTGCAACTGGTGGCCAGTTTTGTTCACCTGCACCGCCGCCAGTTGGGAGACAGCCCTGCTGCCGAGGCGCTGGCTGAAACCCAGGTGCGCATCGACGCCATCGCACAGGTCCACCGCCGCCTTTACCGCTCGCACGATATGCGCGGTGTGGCGCTGGATGAATATCTGGACGGTCTGGTTGCAGAGCTTTCACACTCGCTGACCAACAGCAAGGGGCTGGAACTGGTCCTGCGGGCAGAGCCTGTTTTCATCTCTACCGATCAGGCGGTTTCGCTGGGTGTTATCGTGGCCGAACTGGTCACCAATGCCGTCAAATACGCCTATGGCCCCGAAGAAAAGGGCCAGATCCGCGTGATTGGCGAACTGACGGCCGGGCGTCGTGTGCGTCTGCGTGTCGAGGACGACGGCGTGGGTATGGGCGATGGATCGATCAAGGGTACGGGACTGGGCGGTCAAATTCTCAAGGCCATGGCCGTGGACTTGCGCGCCGATATCCGCTTTGACAGCGGCGACCACGGCACCAGAGCCATTCTGGAGTTCGCGGCTGCAGAAATGAGTGCCCCGCCTGAAGGGGCGTAAGGCGCCTTTATATGAAGCTTCAGTTCGGGAAAGCCCGCGCGGATCTGGATTACCGCCATCGCGCTGCTGTGTTCGGCATTGCCGAACGCGACGGGCTGATCGCCTGCGTCAATATCCGCCGCGAGGGTGGCTATAGCTATTTCGACCTGCCCGGTGGTGCAGTCGAAGGCGAGGAGACCGAGGCAGAGGCGCTGGTCCGCGAGTTTCGCGAGGAAACCGGCCTTGTCGTCGCTCCGCTGGATCGCCTGACCGAGGCCTCGCAATATTTTGTGCGCACCGATGGCGAGGCGTTGAACAACGTCAGCGCCTTCTGGGTCATGACCATCACTGCCAGCGAGCCTGAAACCAAGCTGGAGGCCGACCACAACCTTGTCTGGCTAAGCCCGCATCAGGCTCTGGAGATGGTCCGCCACGAAGCCCACGCCTGGGCGATTACCTGCTGGCTGCGACAGATTGCTCAGCAATAACAAGCTGTGCCTTAGGAACCTCGCTTGAGGGCAACCCGTTTTGTTGTTGAAGCCGTTCCATTCCGGAGCGACCAACAGACAACGGAGTATCCAATGGCTGACAAGGATCGCATCGAAGGCGCTGCCAAGAACATCGGCGGCAAGATCAAAGAAGGAATCGGCAACATCACCGGCGATGAAAAGCTGAAAGCCGAAGGCAAGGCCGACCAGATCGAGGGTAAGGCCCAGAACGCCCTCGGCGGCGTCAAGGATGCCCTCAAGGGTAAATAAGCCCTAGGCACATTCCATACCCAGACCGGAGGGCTGTCCTAGTAGGGCAGCCCTTTCGTTTTGTGGTCTGCGCTTACTTCGCCAGCGCCCGCATGCCGTTTTCCAGCCCTTCGAGGGTGAGGGGATACATGCGCTCCTCCATCAGCTCTCTCAGCAGCGTAACCGACTGTGTATAGTGCCAGTGGCGCTCCGGCACGGGGTTCAGCCACACCGACTTGGGCCACTGTTCGACCGCACGGCGCATCCAGACGGCACCGGCTTCCTCGTTCCAGTGCTCGACCGAGCCGCCCGGAATGGTGATCTCGTAGGGGCTCATGGTCGCGTCACCGACAAAGATCACGCGCCAGTCCGAGCTGAACTTGTTCAGCAGGTCCCAGGTGGGAATGCGTTCGTTGTGGCGACGGCGGTTGTCCTTCCACACGCCTTCATAGAGGCAGTTGTGGAAGTAATAGAACTCAAGGTTCTTGAACTCGGTTTTGACCGCCGAGAACAGCTCCTCGCACATCTTGATGTGGCCATCCATCGAGCCGCCGATGTCGAAGAAGATGACGACCTTCACCGTGTTGCGACGTTCCGGCCGCATCTGGATATCCAGCCAGCCCTGACGTGCCGTGCCGTCGATGGTGCCGTCGATATCCAGTTCGTCGGGTGCGCCCTGACGGGCAAAGCGGCGCAGGCGGCGAAGGGCCACCTTGATGTTGCGGGTGCCCAGTTCGACGCTGTCGTCGAGGTTCTTGAACTCGCGCTTTTCCCAGACCTTGACCGCGCGGCCGTGTTTTCCGGTACCGCCGATGCGGACGCCCTCGGGATTGTAGCCGCCGTTGCCGAACGGGCTGGTGCCGCCGGTGCCGATCCATTTATTGCCGCCCTGATGGCGCTCGTGCTGCTCTTCGAGGCGCTCTTTCAGCGTCTCCATCAGCTTGTCCCAACCGCCGAGAGCCTCGATCTGGGCCTTTTCCTCTTCGGTCAGATATTTCTCGTTGAGCAGCTTCAGCCAGTCTTCGGGAATGTCGGCGGTAATGCTTTCTGGCCCTGCCGGACCTTCAAGCCCCTTGAAGACCTTGCCGAACACCACGTCGAAACGGTCGTAGTATTTCTCGTCCTTGATCAGCAGGGCGCGCGACAGGTGGTAAAAATCGTCGATGGTGCGGCCCGTCAGGGCCTCGCCCGCGCCGATCACGCCCTTGTCCATGGCCTCCATCAGATGGAGCCATTCCTTCAGCGAAACCGGAACCTTGGCGTCGCGAAGAGAGGTGAAGAAGGGCAGAAGCATCGAGGATCGGACCTGAGAATGAACAGGCGCGAATAGACCACGCCCGCGAAAACACGTCTATGCGCGGCGAAGGATGAACTCGTCGTCCATCCATGTGCCAACGGGATATTGATACTCACCGACCTTTTCAAAGCCATAGGCACCGTAGAGCTTCTGCGCTTTTTGATTACCGCTCCAGACGCCGATCCACAGGGCTCCGGTGGTGTTGGCCTGCATCCACTCCAGCGCCATTTTCAAAAGCGTGGTGCCAAGGCCCAGGCCCTGCGCACTGCGGGCCACATAGAGGCGGCGTAGCTCCATCTCACCTTCCTTGGCATCAGGATGCGGCAGGCCGTTGGGTCCGGCGTGGCATAGGGCGAGAAGCTCGCCATCACGCTCTGCCACCCAAAACACACAGGCCGGATCATTGATGCGTTTGGCCAGCGCCTCCTCGCCGAAGCTGTCCTCGTAGAAGCCTTCCAGATCGTCCTTGGGGTAGGGAATGCCGAAGCCCTCGATGAAGGTCTCGGTGAAGGTGCGGCGGCTGAGTTCCGAAAGGGCGCTCAGATCGTCGATGACAGCTTTGCGGATGGTGATTTCGCTCATGTCTGCGGATTAGCGGTTTCAAACAGCGATCACTAGGGTTGGCGGATAAACATCCACGTGACTGTCACACTCTCGGTATTGCGAAAGGAAACAACGCCCGATAACCGATGTTATATGGTCGATAGTTCCCGCCCCCATGGATCCGCCACAGCATCCCGTCGGGGCGCGATCACACTGGCTCGCCATGGCCGACCCGCCCTTTCGCGCAAATGTATGCTGACGTCACAGGGGTACTGCGACTGGTGGAAGCTGTATGATCTGGGCGGGCTTCAGGAGGGACAGACCCCGCCTGATGGACTGGTGCAGACGGCGCGCGAGGCGCAAATTGTCTATGCCTCAACCCTCCGCCGCGCACAGGAAACCGCGCAAGCTGTCACCCAAGGGCGCGCGTTTAAAACTGACGCCATCTTTGTCGAAGCCCCACTGCCGCCACCGCATACGCCGGACTGGTTCAAGCTGCCGCCCAGACTATGGGGCGTGGTGGCGCGACTGTGGTGGCATCTGTTCAATCACCACGACGGTCAGGAAACCCGCCTCGAGGCCGAACAACGCGCTGGAAGAGCCGCGGAAATCCTGATCGGTGAGGCCGATCAGGGCAGGGATGTGCTGTTACTGGCGCACGGCTATTTCAACCACATGATCGGGCAGGCGCTGAAGGCTAAAGGCTGGTCCCTGACGCTGGATCAGGGGTTCAAATACTGGTCGCAGAGACGCTTCGAAAAGCATTGAACACAGTTCCTTTCGTTTCCTGTGCGCCAAGGATTGAACCCTTGCCGCAGCGCCTCTAGTTTGCGCCCATGACCGAAGCAGCTTCGACCAACGCCGTCCCCGCCGACCTCAGCTTCGAGGACGCTCTGCAGCGCCTTGAAGGTATCGTGTCCCGACTGGAATCCGGTCAGGCCGGGTTGGAAGAATCCATCACCCTGTACGAACAGGGCGCGCAGTTGAAAGCGCACTGCGAGGCGCGCCTGAAGGCGGCCCAGCTTCGTGTCGAAAAGATCGTTGTCGGTCCTGACCAACAGGCTCAGGGCGTGCAGGCTGCGGACTTCGGCTAATGACGTCGGATGCAGGCGCGGGCCTGATCGGCATTGATGACTTTCTGAAAGTCGATATCCGCATTGGGCGGATCATCAAGGCCGAACCGTTCCCCGAAGCCCGCAAACCGGCCTATCGGCTGACTATCGATTTCGGGACCGATATCGGCGTTAAACGCTCCTCGGCCCAGATCACCCACCACTATACCCTCGAGGAACTGGCTGGCCGTCTGGTCGGCGCGGTGGTGAATTTTCCACCCCGCCAGATCGGGCCGATGATGTCCGAAGTCCTGACCCTCGGGTTTCCGGACGCAGACGGCCATGTGGTCCTGTTGGGCGTTGATCGCGACCTGCCTCTGGGCGGGAGACTGTTTTGAGTATCATGGCTGCAAATTCGCCCGAACAGGCTGTGCTGGACCGCGTGGCCGAGGTGGCCGATCAGGTCACTATCGAACTGGATCGCCTTCTTCCGCGTGCCAGCGGCCCTGAAATCCGCCTGACCGAGGCCATGCGTTATGCGGCACTGGGCCCGGGCAAGCGTCTGCGCCCGTTCTTTGCCATGGAAGCGGCCCGTCTGTTCGATCTGGACGAGGCACAGGTTCTGCGCGCCGCCTGTGCGCTGGAATGCATCCACGCCTATTCGCTGGTCCACGACGATCTTCCGGCGATGGACGACGACGACATGCGCCGTGGTCGCCCGACCCTGCACATCGAATATGACGAGATGACCGCCATTCTCGCGGGTGATGCCCTGCAGACGGCGGCGTTCGAAATCCTCGCCGACGAGGAAACCCACGACGACGCCTCTATCCGTTGCGAACTGGTCAAGCGCTTGGCCTTTGCCTCGGGCGCGCAGGGAATGGCCGGCGGCCAGATGATCGACCTTCTGGGCGTGCGTGACGACCTTGGCGGCGTGGCGCGTATGCAGCGCCTCAAGACTGGTGCGCTGTTTGCCTATGCGTTTGAAATCCCGCTGATCATGGCCCGCGCCAGCGAGGCCCAGCGCAACGCGCTCATCAACTTCGCCCACGATATCGGTCTGGCCTATCAGATCGTTGACGATGTTCTGGACGCCGAAGGCTCGGCCGAGGAAATGGGCAAGGCTGCGGGCGGCAAGGATGCAGCCCTCGGCAAGACCAATTTCGTGACCCTGCTGGGCGTCGATGCTGCGCGTCAGAGGGTCGCACATCTGGCCCATCAGGCACGCGGCCATCTTGATATTTTCGGTCAGGATGGCGAAATCCTCAAAGCCAGCGTAGATTTCGTTCTCAAGCGGCGCGCCTAACGAAACGTCTCCGCGCCTCGCGGATTAGTTAAACGCTGCATTCCCCCTTCGCCTTTTCAGCCTCCAAAGGCTATTCAGTCCCGATGCCCAAGACTCCGCTTCTCGACACCGTAAAAATCCCTGCCGACATGAGCGGTTTTGACATCCCCCAGTTGAAACAACTGGCGGATGAAGTGCGTGCCGAAACCATCGACGCTGTCTCGGTGACGGGCGGCCACTTGGGCGCGGGCCTTGGCGTGGTCGAACTGACGGTGGCGCTGCACCACCTGCTGGATACGCCCAAGGACATCCTGATCTGGGACGTGGGTCACCAGTGCTATCCGCACAAGATCCTGACCGGACGCCGCGACCGTATCCGCACCCTGCGTCAGGGCGGTGGTCTGTCGGGTTTCACCAAGCGCTCGGAAAGCGAATATGACCCGTTCGGCGCAGCCCACGCCTCGACCTCGATCTCGGCAGGTCTGGGCTTTGCCGCTGGCCGTGACCAGCAGGGCGGTGACAACAAGGTTGTGGCCGTTATCGGTGACGGCTCGATCACCGCTGGCATGGCCTATGAGGCCATGAACAACGCCATCGAGGCGACCAATGGCCAGTTCATGGTCATCCTGAACGACAACGACATGTCGATCGCCCCGCCGGTCGGTGCCATGAGCGCCTATCTGGCCAAGCAGGTGTCGGGCGACGCCTATCAACGCGTTCGCAACTTCGGCAAGAAGTTCGTCGACCACATGCCGCGCCCGATCCGCGAGACGGCACGCAAGGCCGAGGAATACGCCCGTGGCATGGTCGCTGGCGGCACCTTCTTCGAGGAGCTTGGCTTCTACTACATCGGCCCGATCGA
>JAEZHG010000191.1 GCA_023436945.1 Pseudomonadota bacterium
GAGGCTGGGTCATATGGGCTCAGGCCGTGTCAGAAAGCCTTGAGGGCATCGACGTGGTTCGCGGCACGGGCTCCGGCCCCTATGGTGCAGGCGCGCTTACAGGCATGATCGCCCTTCGCGAACGTGATGCCGATGGTGGCGTGCTGGATGTATCGGTTGCCGAGCGCGGGGGACTGCGCGCTGCAGGTTCGGCCAGTATGGCCCATGGCAACAGCGCCCTGACGATTTCCGGTCTGCACGAGACCACCGACGGCTATGTGCCTGTGCGCGGTGATGCAGCGGGCCTTGCCGATGTGCCGATGGATTTGACGGCAGAGGCTCTATCTGGCCGCTTTGACTATCGCCTCAGTGACGATGTGCGCCTGTCAGTGCGCGGCGCGACGTGGGAAGAGGATCACGGTTCGGGTCTTGGCAACAACCGCGCCAATGCCTCGGGACACAGCCTGTCGGCCACCCTCGCCCGCGTGCCGCGCGATGGCCGCACAGGCTGGCGACTTCAGGCGTGGAAGACCTCAAGCAACCTCTACAACACCTCGGGCGCGGTCTCTGCCGACCGCAACACCGTGACGCCTGCCAATGCCCAGTACAAAACCCCCGCCGAGGGCTGGGGTGTCAATGCCGCGCTGCGCCGCAAGGATGCATTGGCGGGTGGGGTTCTGGAGTGGGAACTGGGAGCCGATGCGCGCTTCAATGAGGGCGAGACGCGCGAGCTGTTCCGCTATCAGAACGGGGAGTTCACCCGTGGCCGTATCGCGGGTGGTGAGGCGTCTATCATCGGCCTCTATGCCGATGGTTCGTGGGAAGGCGCAGGCTGGCTGATCGCCGGTGGCGTGCGTCTTGACCAATGGGAGAACAAAGGCGGCTTCCGCTTCGAGGACGACCTCCAGTTAGGGGCCGTCACCCTGGACGAGGCCGAGGTCGCGCGTGACGATAATGTCTTCAGCGCCCGCTTGGCTGTGCGTCGGGCGTTGAATGAGAACTGGAGCCTTCGCGGCGCAGCCTATTCGGCGTTTCGTCCGGCCAGCCTGAACGAGCTTCACCGCCCGTTCCGCGTCGGCAATGACCTGACCGAAGCCAATGCCAGCCTGACGCCGGAGACACTGCAAGGGATCGAGGGCGGCCTTGCCTATGACACCGGCGCTCTGTCCTTTAGCGGCACGGTCTTCTACAATCGGATCGAGGATGCCATCGTCAATGTGACGCTGGCCAATGGCCCCGGCACCTTCCCGCGCGCGGGCTTTGTTCCGGCAGGTGGTGTGCTGCGCCAGCGCCAGAACGCAGGCACTATCGAAGCCACAGGTATTGAACTGTCCGCCCAGTGGCAGGCGAACGATACGCTCTCTCTCAAGGCGGCAACCTCATGGACGGATGCGGAAATGGACGGCGGCTCCTCTGCCCCGCAACTGACCGGCCTTCGCCCTGCTCAGGCACCGGAATGGGCCGCGACATTGGGCCTCGACTGGCAGCCGACGCCCGTCTGGCAGTTCGCCGTCAATGCCCGCTATGAGGCCGACCGTTTCGACGACGATTTGAACCTGCGGACTTTAGGGGCCGCATGGACAGTGGATGCCCGCACCGAGTGGCAGTTCGACCGTCATGCCGCCTTGTGGCTGGCCGTCGATAATCTGTTGGACGAAGACATCGCCACCTCGGTCACAGCCACGGGCGTCGAGGGCTATACCGCCCCCAGAACCCTTCGCGGCGGGGTGCGCGTTTCCTTCTAAACTTTAACTTATCAACGCGCGACCAATGGCATAGCTTGGTTTTATGAAAACCATTGGTCGCCGTTTTTTCCTGACGCTTGCTCTCGCTTTTGCCCTGCCCGCAATGGCCAGCGCAAAACAATCAGAGCCTTCAGAAGTGATGGTTGTGGCATCGATCCACGGCTATCATGCCCAGAGCGCAACCTTCACCTACGACGACCTCTATCGTCTGGTCGCGGCTTTCAGGCCCGATGCCGTAGGCGTCGAGATCCGGCAGTCAGACCTTGCCCAGCCCGATGAAGTCCTTGCGCGTAGCTATCCCAAGGAAATGATCGACCTGGCCCGTCAGTATGGCGAGAAAAGTTTCGGCTTTGACTGGCTGGGAGATGATGTTCCTCCCGCGCCGCTGCCTGCAAACTGGTGGCGAGAGAACAGCCGCATCTTTGCCCTGCAGAAGGCCTTTGGCGAGGACGCCGAAATGTCTGACGAACGCAATCCGCTCAAGCAGCGCCACACGGAGATGGGTCAGCGCCAGTTGCAGATCGTCGCTGATGCGACCGCCGCCCAACTGGCTGACGGGCGCTATGACGAGATTTCCGAGGCGCGATACGCTGTGTTCGACGTCATGACGCTGGGCACGCCCTATGAGGCGTTGGCCCGTTTCTACCGCCAGCGTGACGCTAAGATTGCCGAGAATGTTCTGGCCTATGTGCGCGCCAACCGCGGGCAGAGAATCGTCATCGTCACCGGAGCCGACCATCACGGCCCGCTGGTGCGCGCCCTGTCGCAATATCCGGACGAGATAAAACTAAAGCCCGTAACACCATAGGCGTTCGGGCTTGAAAATCAGCGCTCTAAAGCTTGGGAAGAGAATGGTGGACGCGACAGGGATTGAACCTGTGACCCCTACGATGTCAACGTAGTGCTCTCCCGCTGAGCTACGCGTCCGCCTTTTCTGCGGCCCGTCCAAGTTGCCTTGGTGGGCGGGAAGGCCCGTCGTATAGCCCCCCTTATTCGATTCCGGCAAGAGGTTTTTTCAACCTTTTCCGATATTTTTGAGATTACGCCGCTATCATCCTGTCAACCTCGTCAACAAGGTCACGCAGGTGAACCGGCTTGGCCAGCACCTTGGCTTGCGGAGAGGCCTGTGCGGCGGTCAGGGCGACCGCGGCGAAGCCGCTGATGAACATGATCTTCATGCCCGGATAACGGGCGCTGGCCACACGGGCCACTTCGATACCGTCCGCACCCGGCATAACGATATCGGTCAGCAGCAGGTCAAAGCCGCTGTTTTCCAGAACATCGATGGCATCATCGCCATTCTCGCAATCGACAACCTCGTGTCCGGCCCTTTCGAGCGCACGGGTCAGGAAGCCGCGAAGGGAGTTGTCGTCTTCGGCCAGAAGAATGCGTGCCATGTGGTTTAACCAGCGGAGTTGGGATCGAAGTCGCACCCTAGACCCAAAGCCGTAAATCTTGAGTGAAGCCCGTTATATAAACCACAGCCGCGACGACACCGCCAAAGTCCGTTACACAGTTGCCATGGCCGACACTTCCCCCCACCCCGTTACCGACACGGCAATGGACGCGCCCTTTGTGGTTTGCCCTGCCCTGAACGGGTTGCGGACAGGTCTGGTGTTCGCCTCGCCCCATTCCGGCAGCCACTATCCAAAAGATATGGATGCCTCGGCACCAGAGGCCACTGTGCGCATGGCCGAGGATGCTGCGATGGATCGCCTGATCGACAGCGCCCCGCATGAGGGCGCGCCGCTGCTGCTGGCTTCGATCGGTCGCGCCTATGTGGATTTGAACCGTGCGGCCAGCGAGCTGGACCCTGCATTGATCAGCGAGTGCGAAACTCTGCTGCCTAGCCCCAAGACACTGGCGGGCTATGGTGTGCTTCATCGTCTGGGCGGTGACCGCACCCCGCTCTATTCACGCCGCCTGACGATGAACGAGGCTGTATCTCGGCTTGAGAGCGTTCATCGCCCCTATCATCAGGCGCTGTCGGACCTGATGGAGGACAGCCTTGCCACGACCGGACGTGCGCTCCTAGTGGACTGGCACTCCATGCCCGAGCGAGCGACGGGACCGGCAGGACCGGACATTATTCTGGGCGACCGCCATGGCTCCAGTTGCGAGGTTCAGTGGACGAGGCTTCTGCGTTCGCTCTTTGAAGAGCAGGGCTGGCGCGTCGGCCTGAACCGCCCCTATGCCGGCGGCTATGCCACCCAGCTTTGGGGACGTCCCCACGAAGGCTATCAGGCGCTTCAGGTCGAGGTGAACCGCCGCCTCTATTGGGATGAACAGGCCCATGCCCCGTCTATCGGCTGGAAACGCTGTCAGGGCGTGATGAAGCGCGTCATCGCCCAGTTCTGCGAAGCGGCCAGAACCAGCCTCTAAACCCCGAAAACCTACATCCGGACGAAAAAAGAGCCGCGCCAAATACCGGCGCGGCTTGGAAAGTCTATAGGGAGGAAACGCCCAGGAAGGGCGAGACGCTCGAAAGCGTCGAAAACCAAGCTAGGTTGCACTGCACAAAAGATCAACCCCTGATTCATGAGTTTGTTTCACAGGGTGTTTCAGCCTTTGCAACAATCTCCGTAACGCCTTGGTTTTCTGAGTTATCACTGTTCATATTGCAGCCGCTCAGGACTAAAGTCTAAGGCCGTTGAAGCAGCCTTCTGGCGTCTCTGACGGCCCTCGCGGCGGGTGATGCCGACTGTCGCCATAGCAAAAGCCCCGTCACCATGGTCACGGCGAGGAAAAGCCACAGCGATCCGAACATCCAGGCCGCCGCTGCCAGCGCGAAATAATAGCCTCGAACGCCACGGTTGAACGACGACAGGGCCGGATTGAGAACCTTGCCCACAGCGATACCGTAAGAGGCGCGGTCGGCCTCCTCATGGACCTCCGGCGCGGCACCGATCAGGGCCACGGTATAGTTCAACTGGCGAAGCGCCCAGACGAAGTCCAGCAGACCACGTGCCAGACACAGCAGCACCAGCGCCAGCTTCGCTTCCATCATCTGGATCGGCGCAACCTCGGCCCCGATGGCCGTGATATTGCGAAGCGCGGCCTCGCCCCCGAACAGCACACCGGCCACAGCCGCGATCAGCAGCAGGTTGGTCGAGGCAAAAAAGGACGCCGATGAAATGGTGTGACCCATGAGTTGGGCATCGACCAGACGCATCTGGCG
>JAEZHG010000192.1 GCA_023436945.1 Pseudomonadota bacterium
CCCGTCTAATTCGTCGGCAGCGTCAGATGTGTAGATGAGACAGGGTTAGAACTGGGTTGAGGTCGAGAAGCGGAAGGTTTCGGTCTTGTCGTAGTCTTCCTTCGAGAGGACTTTCGACAGGTCGAAACGGATCGGCCCCATGGGCGAACGCCAGTGGATGCTGACACCGGCTGCTGCACGCAGAGCCAGATCATCGACAACGTTCGGGTTAGGCAGGCCGTTCGAGCCGACCAGATAGCGGTCGTCCAACTGGCCAATGGTACCAACATCCGCAAACAGGCTCGTGCGGATACCGTATTGCTCAGGCAGACCGTTCGGAACGGTCAGCTCAACCGTACCGATGGCGTAGAAGTTACCGCCCAGCGCGTCGGTGGTGGTCAGATCGCGCGGGCCCATACCGGCCGTTTCAAAGCCACGGAAGCTGTTGCCGCCCTTGAAGAAGCGGTCGTTGATGCGGATGGCATCGCCGTTCCAACCCGAGATATAGCCCGTCGAGCCTTGAACGCTGACGATCCATTTGGGGCTGAAGCCATAGTACC
The DNA here is from genome assembly GCA_023436945.1 of Pseudomonadota bacterium. Classification (GTDB taxonomy): domain Bacteria; phylum Pseudomonadota; class Alphaproteobacteria; order Caulobacterales; family Caulobacteraceae; genus Brevundimonas. The sequence continues at coordinate 540 of JAEZHG010000192.1, forward strand.
AGGCCGCTTCGGCTTCGGTCTTCAGGTAGTTCACGTCACCGCCGATACCGGCAAAGTCCTGACGCAGGCTGGCCGTCCAGCCACGGGTGGCGCGGATCGGGTCGTTACGTCGGTCCACAAACAGGGTGTAGCCTGCCGAGGAGTTCAGATACGAGCCGACCTGATCGCAGAGCGCCGAGGTGCCATAGGTACCGGTGCCGCAATAGCTGTTCGGCACCATAACCTCATCGTCCTTGATGAAGTAGCGCAGGCTCAGGCGGGTGTACGGATTCAGCGGATAGGTCACACGCAGACCGGCACCCGTGGTGCGGTAGTCGTAGGACGAGTATTCGCGCAGATCCATACGTGTATGGAACATGTCGAAACCGGCGGCCAGATCGCGACCGAGGAACTTCGGCTCGGTAAAGCGGAAGTCGATCTGCTGGCGGATCGAGCCCCACTCGGCGCGGGCCACGATGTTTTGGCCGCGACCACGGAAGTTACGCTCGGTGATGCCGAGGTTCAGGGTGAAGCTGTCAAACGAGCTGAAGCCTGCACCAACCGACAGTTCACCGGTAGGCTGTTCTTCGACGGTGACATTGACGACCGTGCGGTCAGGCTGGCTGCCGCGGGTCTCTTCGATCTTCACGTCCTTGAAGAAGCCCAGGGCGCGCATGTTGTTGCGCGAGCGTTCAATCAGGTTGCGGTTGAAAGCATCGCCCTCGCCCAGCATCATTTCGCGACGGATGACCGAGTCCAGCGTGCGGGTGTTGCCGACCACATTGATGCGCTCGACGTAAACGCGGGCACCCTCGCGGATGTTGAAGGTCACATCGACCGTGTCCGTTTCCGGATTGGCACGGTACGACGGCGAGATATCCACGAAGGCGTAGCCTGCCGAACCTGCAGCAAAGGTCAGGGCATCAACGGCCGATTCAATACGATCCGACTGGTACAGATCACCCGAACGGATCGGCAGCAGACGCTCGAGGAACTCGGCGTTCAGACGGTCGCTTTCGGTGACAACCTTCACTTCGCCGAAGTTGTAGCGGTCGCCTTCATCCACCGTGATGGTGACGGCGAAGTTGCTGTTGTCCGGCTTCAGTTCGGCCACCGACGAGCGGATGGCAAAGTCGTAGTAGCCACGGTTCGTATAGAATTTACGCAGTTGCTCGCGGTCGTAGTCCAGACGGTTCGGATCGTAGTTGTCGTTCGACGAGAAGAAACGCCACCACTTCGAAACCTCGGTGACCATCACTTCGCGCAGTTCCGCGTCAGAGAAGGCCTGGTTGCCAAGGAAAGTGATGCCGGCGATGCCGGTTTCCGGACCTTCATCGATTTCGAAAACGACGTCGACGCGGTTCTGGTCCAGTTGAACCAGACGCGGGGTCACATTGGCCGAGATACGGCCCGACAGGCGGTACAGCTCGACGATCTTGCCAACGTCTTCCTGAACGCGGGCGCGGGTATAGATGCCACGCGGGCTGATCGTGACTTCGTCACGCAGCTTCTTCTCGGTCAGGGCCTTGTTACCCTCGAAGGTGACCTGGTTGATGATCGGGTTTTCGACAACCTCGATGACCAGATCGCCATTCGGCTGGAGGCCCAGCTGGATATTGGCGAACAGATTGGTGCGGTAAAGCGTGCGAACGGCAACGTCGAACGTCACCGGATCAACAAGGTCGCCCGGCTGGATCGGCAGGTACGACAGGACCGTCGTCTGATCGATACGCTGGTTACCACGCACGATAATGCGGTTGACCTGAGCACGCTCTGGCTGGGCGATCACGACCTGCGGCGTGGCCTGTTGTGCCTCTGCCGGAGCAGCAGCGGGAGCTTGCTGTGCAAAAGCCGGTCCTGCCAGACCTGCGGCAACGACGAGAGCAATGCCGCTCGGGCCGAGAATACGCGCGCGGAAAGTGGTTCGATTCATCTGGTCGATCATTCGCAATGCCCTCAGGGACTGGACGCGGCTCACGTGGCAAGCCCGCCGAGGAATTTAAAAAGGTTCAGCTTCTGCAAGTCGTTCCAAGTGGCGAACAACATCAAACACGCCAACATGGCAAGCCCCACCCTGTAACCTGCTGCCTGAATACGCGCATCCAAAGGACGGCGCACGACGGCTTCATAGGCATAAAACACAAGATGCCCCCCATCGAGAACAGGAATCGGTAGCAGATTAAGAAACCCGATTCCGACCGAAAGTATGGCCGCGAAACTGGTTAGGGTCAGCAACAGGTTTACCGCCACCGCACGCGGGTCTGGATCGACCGCAACAGCAGCGTTTGTCAGGGCACCCGACGCGCGGGCGATTCCCAGCGGGCCGGAGAACTGGTCGCCATTCTCACGACCCGTGAATATGCGCCCGATATAGGTCAGGGTCGTGCCGATGATATCGCGGATTTCCTCCGCGCCCTTACCAACGGCTTCAACAGGATTATAGCGGACGTGGCGGGTCTCGGCGCGGGTCGAGCCAAGGCCCAGACCAATGCGGCCCATGCTGACACGGCCACCGATGGGATCATCGACCGTCACGCGCTGCGGCGTGGCAACAATCGTCTGGGTGCCGCCATCGCGCTCGACAAGGAATCTGACAGGAGTGGCGCTGCTGAGCGCAACAAAGCGGGTGACCTCGGTGCTGTCTTCAATCAGGCGGCCATTCACGTGGGTGATGACGTCACCAACCTTGAAGCCCGCAACGGCAGCAGGCGATTCAGCTACAACTTCCATGACGCGGGCCGGTCGTTGCGGCACGCCGACGATCGAGAACAGCAGCGTGAAAATCACGATAGCCAGCAGGAAGTTGGCAATAGGGCCACCTGCCACCACCAGCGCGCGCTGCCACACCGGTTTGAAATAGAGGTAATCGCGCTCAGCCCCCTCGCCTTCCTCGGCGACGATACGGGATTTCAGAGCGGACAGGCCCTTGGCATCAGGCACGCCCGTGTCATCAAGGTCGCCTGCGAACTTCACATAGCCGCCAAGCGGGATCCAACCCAAACGCCATTCCACGCCGTGCTTGTCGTAACGGCTGAAGATCGCACGGCCAAAGCCGACGGCAAAACGGTCGATTTTTACGCCAAAGGCACGCGCCGTCAGGAAGTGACCCAGTTCGTGGATCGTCACCACGAGCGTCAGAACCAGAAGAAACGGGACCACATAGGTCAGGGCCTGGCCCAAAAAGGCGATCATCCGGTCAAAGTCTCCTGCCGCCCGAGAATCAGGCCGCCACTAGTAAGCTGTCAGTCTATCAGGCTGCCATAGCCAATGAACTGACAACATCCGCAGCGACCCGTCTGGCCCTCTCGTCAACTTCCAGAGCCGCCTCGCAGGCATTAGCCGAACCGCTATCGGATGTAGATGTCTCCACCTTTTCCAAGGTTTCGGAGACAACTGCGGCAATATTGAGAAACGCCAACCGTCGGTCAAGGAATGCGAGTGCGGCAACCTCGTTGGCGGCGTTGAAGACTATGGGGGCTATTCCGCCCGCCTCCAGCGCTTGCCTTGCCAGCGAAAGCGACGGGAAGCGCTTCACATCGGGAGCCTCAAACGTCAGGCGGCTCAAGGCTGCGAGGTCCAGTTTGGGTGCTGGCCACGGCATACGGTCCGGCCACGACAGGGCGCAGGCAATCGGCGTTTTCATGTCCGGCGCGCCAAGTTGGGCCAGAGTTGAGCCGTCGACATACTCCACAAGGCTGTGGATAATTGACTCAGGATGCACCACCACGTCGATCTTCGACTGAGGCATATCAAACAGATAGGCTGCCTCGATCAACTCAAGGCCCTTATTGGCCATGGTCGCGCTGTCGACCGAAATCTTGGCCCCCATGGACCAGTTCGGATGCGCCACAGCCTGTTCGGGCGTGATGTTGCGCATGGCTTCCAGCGGCGTCTGGCGGAACGGACCGCCCGATGCCGTCAGCACCAGTTTGGAAACACGCTCAGGACGCTGGGCGTCGAAGACCTGAAAAATCGCCGAGTGTTCGGAATCAACCGGAATAAGGGAGCCGCCGGATGCCTTCACGCGCTCGATCAGCGCGGGGCCACAGCAGACGAGGCTTTCCTTATTGGCCAGAGCGAGCGTGCCGCCCTGCCCTGCCGCTTCCCACGCCGAGCGCAGGCCCGCAGCGCCCACGATGGACGCCATGGTCCAGTCTGCAGGACGCGATGCCGCCTCTACGACAGCATCGGCTCCGGCAGCGACCTCGATACCGCTACCCGACAGCGCATCGCGCAGGTCGCCGAGTTTGCGCTCATCGGCGATAACAACAACGCGCGGTTTCCAGCGCAAAGCCTGTTTAGCCAGCAAAGCCACATTGCCGCCGCCCGTCAGAGCCTCGACCTCGAACTGACCCGAGCCCGTGGCTTGCGCCTGCTCCATCAGCTCAAGCGTGGAAGTCCCGACGGAGCCCGTCGAGCCCAGCACACTGACGCGGCGGGTAATCATGCATGGGCTCCGGTCATCAGCACGATCAGTCGGCCGATAGCCACAACCACAACCGCAAACATCAGGCCATCAACACGATCCAGCAGGCCGCCGTGACCCGGAATCAGATTGCCCGCATCCTTGACGCCAAAACGACGCTTTAGTGCCGACTCCCACAGGTCACCGCCCATGGTCGCCAG
>JAEZHG010000247.1 GCA_023436945.1 Pseudomonadota bacterium
GCCGTCGCAGGTGGCGCAGGCCGAGACGCCGAAGCCCTGATAGGTGTTTTCGGATTCCAGACCCAGCCACTTGGCCTGAGCGCCCGTCGAGATGATGACGGTCTCGGCCAGCATTTCGGTGCCGCTATCCAGCGTCAGGCGGAACGGACGCTGCGACAGGTCGGCCTTGGTGACGATGTCGTGGATGACCTCGGTGCCGACGTGTTCGGCCTGTTCCTGCATCTGTTGCATCAGCCACGGACCCTGAATGGTCTCGGCAAAGCCCGGATAGTTCTCGACATCCGTGGTGATGGTGAGCTGGCCACCCGGTTGCAGGCCTGCGATCACAACAGGATTCAGCGAGGCGCGGGCGGCGTAATTGGCGGCGGTCCAGCCGGCAGGACCGGAACCGATAATGGCGACGCGGACGATTCGTGGTGAGGTCATGAGGTTATTCTAGCGGTATTCCTGACCGGAGCGAGGCCTGATTGAGACGGGTTCGGTCTATGGCACGGCAATAATTAAAACCACACCCCAAGGTAAACTTTACCCGCGCTTCACCTTGGGTGACGAAAATCATTGAACAATGGTCACTGGCCGATATATTTCTAGAACTGTTAAAAGTGAAGTTCGCGTAAGTATTAGTTTTGTATGCTTTTTTCTAAAGTTTTCGCGCGAACCAGCTGTCGGATCGCGATCTTGAAGTCTTCTGTGTCGAGCAGGCTTCCAAAGTATCGAGCAAGGGTTCTGATGGAAAATCTGGAAAGCGGTGCAGCAGAGGGTGACGGTGGGCCACTTGCGGAATTGTCAGAGGTTCCCGCGGTAACGCCAGTACCGCAATCCGAACATGAAGCCGAAGCGATCGTTACGCCGCGCAAGCGACAGGTCCTCATAACCAGCAACTGCCAGACAGGCGGGATTGAGCTGTGTCTGCGCGCCATGCTGCCGGATACGGAATTCCAGATGCTCTATGTCTGGCAACTCACGCCGGAGCATATCGAGCATACCCGCGCCGCCATCGACAATGCGGACATCTGGCTGACCATCATGCGCGACCCCGCTAGTCTGGAGATGGCGGAGGGTAAGCAGGTGATGAAAATCCCCTATCTGAACTTCCCCGGCTTCCATCCGGATATCTGCTACGTGCATCTGCCGACGGGCGGTCTGGCGCGGTGTGCGGGCGATTCCGACTACCACTCCCTGCTGGCCTTCTGGAGCTACAAGAACGGCCTGAGCGTCGAACAGGCCAAGGCTATGTTCCGCAAGGAGGTCTATCGCGAGATTGGCTATTTCGACGGTTGGGATTCCTCCATCGCCGAGCAGCGCCATATCTTTGACGACAGTGACCTGTCGTTCGACGACTATATCCGGCCTCTGGTCGCGCGCGCGCCGTTTATGCATACGCCGAACCATCCGACCGGTGCCGCGATCAACCAGCTGAGCAAGATGATTGCGCGCCGTATTACGGGCGATGACAGCGTGATGAAGCTGCCGCTGGACTATCTGGTGCAGGATACGCTGTCGCACGTGGCCACATGGCCGCTCTATCCCGAGATTGCCGAACAGTACGGGCAGGACGGCTGTTATGTGTGGAAGTTCGCCCATGGCCAGTTCTTCACCAGCCTCGACCACTTTCTGCGCGAAACCTATGCCCATTACGACCGTCAGGATGTGACGGACTGGACCTGTTTGCGGCTGGATAATCCGGACCTTCAGGACAAGCTCAAGATGCTGGCGGGGCTGTGATGACCAATCCCTATCGTTCACTACCCGATCACAGCTTCTGGTCGCGCTCGGTTTCGTGGGTGCCGCCCGGCCATCTCGATCCGATGGGCGAGGGCGCGTTCCGCATCACCTCGGACATGCAGGTGGCGACGATGGGCAGTTGCTTTGCCCAGCATATCGCCCGCCATCTACAGCGTTCGGGGCTCAACTATTTTGTGGCCGAGGCCGCGCCCGAGGGCATGGATGCTGCCGAGGCGGGGCGTCGCAACTATGGCGTCTTCTCGGCCCGCTACGGCAATGTCTATACGGTCCGGCAGGCGGTGCAGTTGTTCGACCGCGCCTATGGTCTGTTCCGGCCCAAGGACGATGTCTGGAAGATGGGCGAGCGGTTCGTTGATCCGTTCCGCCCGATGATCGAGCCGGATGGGTTTGAAAGCGCAGAGGCCGTGAGGGCGTCGAGTGCGGCGCATCTTGAGGCCGTGCGCCGTGTGTTCAACGAGGCCAATGTCATCGTCTTTACGCTGGGTCTGACCGAGGGCTGGTGTAACCGCTTTGATGGCGCAGTCTATGCGGCGGCTCCCGGTGTGAATGGCGGCAGCTTTGATCCGGCCCTGCACGAGAAGGTCAACTTCAGCGCGCGTGAGGTGACCGAGGATCTTCAGGCCCTGTGCGACCGGATCAAGAGCGTGAACCCGAATGCGCGTATCCTGCTGACGGTCTCGCCCGTGCCGCTGATTGCCAGCCACCAAAGCCACAATCACGTCCTGACGGCGACCAGCTATTCGAAGTCTGTTCTGCGTGTGGCCGCCGAAGAGGTGACGCGGGCCAATCCTCAGGTGACCTATTTCCCGTCATACGAAATCATCACCTCGGCCCACAGTCGCGGTGCCTATTTCGAGCCGGACCTGCGCGGTGTGCGCGAGGTGGGCGTGGCCCATGTGATGCGGGTCTTCTCCAAACATTTCCTCGGACAGGAACAGGCCTCGGCTACGGCGCTGAAACTGGCGGCGGACCATGGAGAGACGGTTGTGGTCTGCGACGAGGAAGTGATCGAGCAGGCGCTGCATGAGGCAGGGCTTTAGGGGGTAGGGCTGTAGGGGGCGTTCAGCCCTCCACAGCCTTTAGCAGGCGTTCCAGATCATGACGGGCGGTCAGGCCCTCGCGGGCGCGTTCCAGTGCGATCTTGGACTGGTGGCGGGCGGCGGCGCGGAATTGTTCGGAGCCTAGGCGCTGTAGGGCGGCCAGCGACTTTTGCAGCCTGAGCTGGATCTCGATCAGACCCGCGCCATCGCGTGCGATAAGCATGAAGGCGTCCTCGAACAGGTCCTCGTCGCTGATGGGGTGAACGTGCAGGCGCGGGTATTTCACCGGCTTGTCCTCGCGCCCTTCGGACCATTTGGTCAGCAGGCGCGTCTGGCGTGTGAGGATGTCCAGCGCGGTGCCGGGGTCATTGGTGGCCGATGACAGGGCGCGCGAGCCGACCTCGGCCAGAACGGCGAGGCCAAAGCGCGGATCCTGATCAAAGGTGCGGGTGGCGGCGATGACGAACTGGTCGGCCAGCTTCTTCTTCTGGCTCTCTTTCAGCGGTCCGGCGACGTAGCACAGCACCGTGTCCGTATAGACGAACGAGCCGCTGTTTTGGGGCAGCCAGAGTTGCAGATTGCCGTCGTCGCAAATCCTGGACAGGGCGGCGATATCGACGAACTGGATATAGCCGACGTCCTCGGCGAGGATGGCCACGGCCTCTTCGGGCAGGTCGTCGGTGTCTTCCCACGGATTGGCCTCCAGATAGGGCTGTTGCTGGCGCAGCTTGAGCGCAAGTTCGGTGGTTTCCTCAAGCTGCTGGATCGTATTGCCGACGCGGCCCAGCGAGATCAGGTGATTGATCCAGCGCAGGAGCTGGATGACGATCAGGGCAATGACGGCGATGGTGATGACGAACAGCACAGCGCGGCCCTCGTCGCCGTAGGAGCCCGTCCGCAGCACGATGATGCCGACGATGCTGAAGATGAAGGCCCCGATGAAGGTGGACAGGACGTTGTGCGTGACCTTGTCTTCCATCAGCAGCTTGGTCGCGCGCGGGGTGACGTTGGAGGTGGCGGCACCGAATGCGGCAGTGACCGCACCCAGCGAGAAGGTTGTCACCGCCAGCATGCTGGAGGCGATGATGTTCAGCAAACTGTCCACCGCTTCACGCGAGACCGTGAAGGGCAGGGTCCACGGAAAGAAGCGGTCAGACACCATGGCGATCAGGGCCGTCGCGACACCGATGGCGACAAACAGGATCGCCTGCCACCAAAGCTGGCGCTTAAGCTGGGAAAGCAGCCATACCGCATAGTTCATCGCAAAGGCCCCGCGCAGTTGTCGTGCCTGTAAAGCGCAGCTAGGGGGCGAGGGTTCCTGTTGGCGTCTCTGCGTTGAAGCGCTCGTAGCAGTAGTCGAGGAAGGCGCGCACAGTCGGCAGCATGCCGCGCCGACTTGGGAAGACGGCATGGAGGATGCCGCACACAGGCTTCCATCCGGGAAGGGCTTCGACCAGTTCGGCGCGGCGCGGTTTGCCAACATCGAAACTGATACCGCCCGCTCAAACCTATAGGGACCTCCACCCGAAGCATTTGTCCCCCAAGCTTTAGGTATGGAGAGAGACGTCCGGCTCCCCCCCGTCGGACGTCTCTTGGTGTTTAGCTGTTGGCTTATCCGTGGGCGTAGAGTTCGGACTGGACGTGGACAGTGGCCTCGCCGAGTTGATCGCCCAGCTGATCGCCCAGACCGGCCTAAAGCCGCTTTGAGACGGCGCTTAGGATGGCGCGTGCGGCGCGCTGGGTCTCGGCCAAGGGGTCGTAGGTCCAGCTTTCCAGAGTGCCGTCGAACGGGCGGGCGGCACCATGGGCTTGCAGGCTGTCGTGCAGGCGCTTGAACTTGGTCTGGGGCTTGATCGGTTCCATGGGCAGGACATGGA
>JAEZHG010000265.1 GCA_023436945.1 Pseudomonadota bacterium
GCGTCGAGGCCAGCCGTGAGGAGGTGGACGAGGTGATCGAGGGCTATAAGTCCATCGGCGTGGACCACATTGTGGCCCTGCGCGGTGACCCGCCGGGCGGCAACGGCATCGGCGGCGTCTATCAGCCGCGCGCTGACGGCTATGCCAACGCCACCGAACTTGCCCGCGCCATCAATGCGGTCGGCGGGTTCGACATCACCGTCGGCGCATACCCAGAGAAACACCCCGAAAGCCCGTCCATCCAGCACGATCTAAACGTGCTGAAGGCCAAACAGGATGCCGGTGCCACACGTGCCGTGACCCAGTTCTTCTTTGATCTGGACGCCTTCCTGCGCTTCCGCGATCAGGTACGCGCTGCGGGCATCACGATGAAGCTCATTCCGGGCATCATGCCGGTATCGAACTTTGCGGGTCTGCAGCGCATGACCTCGGCCTGCGGCACCGCACTGCCCGACTGGTTGGCTGCCCACTTCGAGGGCTTGGACAACGACCCCGAGACGCGCAAGCTGATCGCCGCCTCAGTCGCTGCAGAGACCTGTGCCCGCCTTCAGGAAGAAGGCTTCGAGGACTTCCACTTCTACACCCTGAACCGCGCCGATCTGGTCTATGCCATTTGCCGCGTTCTGGGCGTGCGTGAACAAAAGGCTGCTTGAGTTATGGCTTTGACCCGCTCCGAACGTATCGCGGCGCTGCACAAGGCGGCCAAGGAACGCATTCTGGTTCTGGACGGCAGCTGGGGCGTGATGATCCAGCGCGAGAACCTGTCCGAGGACGATTTCCGCGGCGAGCGGTTCGCCAACCATTCCCATCCCCAGAAGGGCAATAACGACCTTCTGATCCTGACTCGACCAGACATCGTGGCCGGTCTGCACGACGTCTATTACAGCGTCGGTGCGGATATCTCGGAGACCAACACCTTCTCCTCGACCACCATCGCCCAAGCCGATTACGGGCTGGAAGATGCGGTCTATGACCTGAACTATGAAGGGGCTCGCATCGCCCGCGAGGTCGCCGACCGCTGGACCGAAAAAGAACCGCACAAGCCGCGTTTTGTAGCGGGCGCGATTGGCCCCACCAACCGCACCTTGTCGCTCAGCCCCGATGTGAACGATCCCGGCTATCGGGCCGTCACCTATGACGAGGTCTATAACGCCTACAAGCAGCAGGCGAAGGCCCTGCACGACGGCGGCGTGGACCTGTTACTAATCGAGACCGTCTTCGACACCCTCAACGCCAAGGCTGCGATCAAGGCTGTGAAGGACCTCGAGGACGAGGGCTACGAGCCACTGCCCATCTGGATTTCCGGCACCATCACCGACCGTTCGGGCCGCACCCTTAGCGGCCAGACGGCAGAGGCCTTCTGGAACTCGGTACGCCACGCCAAGCCGTTCGCCGTGGGCTTTAACTGTGCGCTGGGTGCCGAGCTGATGCGCCCGCACATCGCCGAGCTGAGCCGCGTCGCCGATACCCTCGTCAGCGCCTATCCGAATGCGGGCCTGCCCAATGCCATGGGCCAGTACGACGAACAGCCGCACGAAACAGGCCACTTCATCGAAGAATGGGCCAAGTCGGGTCTGGTCAACATCGTCGGCGGCTGCTGCGGCACTACGCCGGACCACATCAAACACATCGCCGAGGAAGTGTCGGGCGTTACCCCGCGAGCCATTCCGGAACGCCCCGTCGCTCTGCGCCTGTCGGGTCTGGAACCGTTCGAACTGGTTGCCTGATGTCTGAACTGCTGACGTTGGCCGACGAACTGGACGCCACCACCGACGAACAGTTCGTCACGTGGGAGCGGACAGGCACCGGCTTTACCTACGCCAAATACGCGCCTGTCTTCCACGCGTGGGAGCGGGCGCTGGGGGCCATCGGCCTTGGCGGGCCGTCGGATGTCTATGACCGCATGCTGAAGGGCGAGCGGATACCGAACCCGTCGCTGGAAACCATCGCCACCGCCGATCAGGCCACCCTGCTCGGCTATGCCACCTATATCGTGCGTTCCGAAAAGTTCAGCGAGGGCCACATCGCCGCTTGCCACCGCAGGGGCTACCTCGCAGCTATCGTCCGCCGCCTTGCCCTACTGGAAAACGCCTGATGCGCCCCACCTTTATCAATGTCGGCGAGCGGACCAATGTCACCGGCTCAGCCAAATTCCGCAAGCTGATCGTCGAGGGCGACTACACCGCCGCGCTGGACGTCGCCCGCCAACAGGTCAAGGCCGGTGCCCAGATCATCGACGTGAATATGGACGAAGGCCTTCTGGATGGCCCCAAGGCCATGAAGACCTTCCTGAACCTGATCGCCGCAGAGCCGGACATTGCCCGCGTGCCGATCATGATCGACAGTTCCAAATGGGAGGTGATCGAGGAAGGCCTGAAGTGCGTTCAGGGCAAGCCGATCGTCAACTCGATCTCGATGAAGGAAGGCGAGGACGCCTTCCGCCATCACGCCGTCCAGTGCCTGCGCTATGGTGCCGCCGTCGTTGTCATGGCCTTTGACGAGCAGGGCCAGGCCGACACCGCCGCCCGCAAGATCGAGATCTGCACCCGCGCCTACAACATCCTGGTGAACGAGGTCGGCTTCCCGCCCGAAGACATCATTTTCGACCCTAATATCTTCGCCGTGGCGACGGGGATCGAGGAGCACGACAACTATGCCGTGGACTTCATCGAGGCCACGCGGGTCATCAAACAGACCCTGCCCTATGCGCGGGTATCGGGCGGCGTTTCCAACGTCTCGTTCAGCTTCCGTGGCAACGAGCCGGTACGCCGCGCCATCCACTCGGTCTTCCTCTACCACGCCATCAACGCGTGCATGGACATGGGCATCGTCAATGCGGGCGACCTGCCCGTCTATGACGATATCGACCCTGAACTGCGCGAAGCCGTCGAGGATGTGATCCTCAACCGTCCGCAGCGCACCAATGTCTCTAACACCGAGCGTCTGGTGGACATGGCCCCGCGCTACAAGGGTGAAAAGGGCGCGGCCAAGGTGGTCGACCTGTCGTGGCGCGAACAGCCCGTCGGCAAGCGTATCGAACACGCCCTAGTCAACGGCATCACCGAATATATCGAAGCCGACACCGAGGAAGCCCGCGCCCAGTCCGAACGCCCGCTGCACGTCATCGAAGGCCCGCTGATGGACGGCATGAACGTCGTCGGTGACCTGTTCGGCGCGGGCAAGATGTTCCTGCCGCAGGTGGTGAAATCCGCCCGCGTGATGAAACAGGCCGTCGCCTATCTGGAACCCTTCATGGAGGCGGAAAAGGCCGGCAAGCCGCGCGAACAGGCTGGCCGCATCCTGATGGCCACGGTGAAGGGCGACGTGCACGATATCGGCAAAAACATCGTCGGCGTCGTGCTTCAGTGCAACAACTACGAGGTGGTAGACCTCGGCGTCATGGTGCCCGCCGACAAGATCATAGACGAAGCCATCGCCCACAACTGCGATATCATCGGCCTGTCGGGCCTGATCACGCCGTCGCTGGATGAGATGGTGTTCGTGGCGTCGGAAATGGAGCGTCGCGGCCTGAACATCCCGCTGCTGATCGGCGGTGCCACCACCAGCCGAACCCACACGGCAGTGAAAATCGAGCCTGCCTATAAGGCCGGTTCGACCACCTATGTCGTCGATGCCAGCCGCGCCGTCAGCGTCGTGTCGGGCCTTCTGTCCAAGACTGACAAGGACAAGAACGAGGCCGCCACCCGCGAGGAATACGCCCGCATCCGCGAGCAATATGCCCGTGGTCAGGAAGTGAAGGCCCGCGCCGCCCTGCCCGCAGCGCGTGCCAACCGCTTCCGTGCCGAAAATCCGGCACCGCCGCCTGCACCATCCTTCATTGGCACCCGCGCCTATGAGTGGGACCTGAAGGACCTCGCCGACCACATCGACTGGACGCCCTTCTTCGCCAGCTGGGAGCTGATCGGGCGCTTCCCGCAGATTCTGGACGACGAGATCGTGGGCGAGGCCGCGCGCGACCTGTACCGCGACGCCCGCACCATGCTGGACCGGATCATCGAAGAGAAATGGTACACGGCCAAGGGCGTGGTCGGCTTCTGGCCCGCCAATGCCAAGGGTGACGACATCGTGGTCTGGGCCGATGAGGGCCGCCGCGAACAGATCGCCACCTTCCACGGCCTGCGCCAGCAGATCGCCAAGAACAATGGCAAGCCGAACCTGTGCCTGTCCGATTTCGTGGCAGAGGACGGTCCCGACTATATCGGTGCCTTCGCCGTCACGGCGGGCCATGGCGAACTGGCTAAGGCGGCCGAGTTCAAGGCGGCGGGTGACGACTATTCAGCCATCATGGCCACGGCTCTGGCCGACCGTCTGGCAGAAGCTTTCGCCGAACGCCTTCACAAGGAAGTGCGTACCAAGCTGTGGGGCCACGCCCCTGACGAGAACCTCAGTGTTCAGGACCTGATCGAAGAGAAGTATCAGGGCATCCGTCCGGCTCCGGGCTATCCGTGCCAGCCGGACCACACGGAAAAGGCGACACTTTTCCGCCTGCTGAACGCCGAAGAGCAAGCCGGCATAGAACTAACCGAAAGCTATGCGATGACCCCGCCCGCATCGGTTAGCGGCCTGTATTTCGGCCATGCCGAAAGCCACTATTTCGGCGTCGGTAAGATCGACCGCGATCAGGTCGAGGTCTATGCAGCCCGCAAGGGCTGGGACATCGCCACCGCCGAGAAGTGGCTGGCTCCTATCCTCAACTATTGATCCGTAAAAAGCCGCTCTAACGAGCGGCTTTTTTCATATCGAGCTCAAACCGAAAGAGGCAGCGGATATACCCGCTGCCTCTGCTTCATTGGCTGATATTAGCTTAGAAGTTGGCGGTCACACCGAAGAACACGTAACGGCCCATTGCGTCATACGACTGCGGATAGGTGTTACCGTTACCGGTGGTGCCAACGTTCGGCGACAGCGGCGGATCTCTGTCAAAGACGTTGTTCACACCGGCACGCAGGGTGACGTTGTTACGAACGCGCCAGGTCGCAGCCAGATCGAAGTAGTTGGCTGCATCAAAGTAGCGGTCAAGACCCGAGTGGTTGTTCAAGCTGCCATCAGCGCCGAGCGAAGCTTGTTCGACTTCACCCATGTAACGCCACGTACCATTGATGGTGAAGGCGTCATTCGGCGAGTAGTCGACGCGGAAGCGGTGACGCCAATCCGGGTTCGGAGTGCCGCATTGGCTACCGAAGAAGCCTGCGCAGTCATAAACCGAGTCTGCGTAGCCAAGGCCCGTATCGGTGACCAGTTCATCCAGCCACGTGCCAACCAGAGCAAAGCCCAGACTGCCACGCTCACCGAGGTCATAGCGGTAGCCGACGTTGAAATCGATGCCAGCGGTGCTCAGACCACCAATGTTGGATGCCAGATCCGATACATAACCGGTGCCGACCCAAAGTTGGCCGTTGGCGTTACGGTTGATGTTGTCGCAAGCCGCAGCTTCATTGTTGGTATAGCAGGCAGCCAGGGTGTTCATCGCACCGACCGACGACACCAGATTCTCGATTTCGATGTTGAAGTAATCGATCGAGACATTCAGGCCCGGAATGAAGGATGGCGTAAAGACGACACCCAAGGTGAAGGTCTCTGAATCTTCAGGGGTCAGAGCCGGGTTACCACCTTGCATGAAGTTATACTGGCCAGCCGGGCTGTTCAGCGTGTTCTGCTCGTTGGTGTCGTTGGTACCGTCATAGTACGAGGCCGGAACACCCGTAGCGATACAGGAGGCCTGCAAGGTCCCCGTTGCGCCAACGCAGGGGTCACCCGGCATGTCGAACAGGTTCAGGCCTTGGGCGGTGAACAGTTCGATGACGTTCGGCGCACGCACAGCCGCTTGCAGCGATGCACGGAAGCGCAGGTCCGAGCTAGGAGCCCAGTCCGCACCGATCTTCCAGGAATCCGTGCCACCGCCCAGTTCGTATTCCGAATGGCGATAAGCCAGATCCAACGAAATCTGGTCTGCGAACTGCATACCCTCAACGAGTGGAATCTGGGCTTCGGCGAACACGTCGATGACTTGGTTCGAACCCGACAGACCTAGGGTAGGACCGCCTTGACCAGCACCATCGCCGGTTTGGAAGCCAACGTCTGGGGTAAGATCCAGCGCATCGCGGCGATATTC
>JAEZHG010000314.1 GCA_023436945.1 Pseudomonadota bacterium
CAGGATACGCGCCCCCGCCATGGCTGAGCGGGTCGATGGCGGCTGGGGAGCCCAGAAGTCCTCGCAGATTTCGACGGCAAAGGTGAAGCCCGGGCGGTTTACCGCCTCGAACACCAGACCCGGCGCGAAGTCGACGCGCTCGCCGCCGATGGTGATGGCGTCCTCAGTGCGGCTGGCCGCAGGGGCGAACCAGCGCTTTTCATAATATTCGCGATAGTTGGGCAGATAGGTTTTCGGCACCACGCCCAGAACCTCGCCGCCCGACAGCACCACCGCACAGTTGAACAGGCTGTCGCCATGGCGGATCGGCGCGCCGACGATAGCCACAAGCTCATACTGTTCGGTAAGGGCCGCCAGGCGCTCGATCTGGTCCTCGACCGCATCCAGTAACGGGGTCTGCATATGAAGATCGTCAATCGCATAGGCGCTGAGCGACAGCTCCGGAAACACCAGAAGATCGACACCCGCCGCGGCGGCCTTGATGATCAGGGCCTCGTGCTCGTCGCCATTGGCCACTGGGTCGGCGATATGAACCACAGGCGTTGCCGCCGCGGTGCGCACAAAGCCGTGGGCGTGGGCTTCGAAGAAAGGATGTCTGCTCAGGACCATCGCAGCTTTCCGGTTAAGCGAAACAGGACGTCTATCCATATAGGTTCGGACGTGACCTGAGAACCAGTGTCGGCTAGAGCAGTGTTTATGAGCGATACGCCGAAAAAAGGGTGGTTCCAGCGACTGAGCGCGGGTTTGTCCCGTTCCTCCAAACAGATGACCGAACAGGTCGTCTCGACCTTCGCCAAGGAACCGCTGTCAGAAGAACACCTCGAACAGCTCGAGGAACATCTTATCGAGAGCGATCTGGGTCCGGCTGCGTCGGCCCGTATCGTCGAGCGCTTCCGCGCCCTGCGCTTTGGCAAGACGTCCAACGAGCGCGAGATCAAGGAAGCACTGGCCGAGGCTGTGGCGGCCGAACTGCTGCCGCGTCAGGCCAAGTTCGATCCGCTGGTGGGTGAAAAGCCCTATGTGGTGCTGTTCGTCGGCGTAAACGGCTCGGGCAAGACCACGACGCTAGGCAAGATCGCCTCTGACCTGACCGCCAAGGGTGCCAAGGTCATGATCGTGGCGGGCGATACCTTCCGCGCCGCCGCGCGCGAACAGCTCAAGGTCTGGGCCGACCGTGCAGGCGCCCATTTCGAGAGCCGCCGCGACGGTGCCGATGCTGCGGGCCTCGCCTTCGATGCCTATGCCAAGGCCAAGGCCGAGGGCTTTGACGTTGTCCTGATCGATACCGCTGGCCGTCTCCAGAACAAGTCCACCCTTATGGACGAACTGCTGAAGATCGTGCGCGTGCTGAAAAAGGTCGATGCCGACGCCCCGCATGAGACCCTGCTGGTGCTGGACGCCACCGTGGGCCGCAATGCGCTGGAACAGGAAAAGATTTTCGGCCGCACGGCCTATGTCTCGGGCGTGGTCATGACCAAGCTGGACGGCACGGCGCGCGGCGGTGTGCTGGTGCCTGTGGCCCAAGCCTCCGACGCCCCCATCAAACTGATCGGCGTGGGTGAAGGCGTGGAAGATCTGCAAGACTTCGACGCTGTCGCCTTCTCCCGCTCTCTCGTCGGTCTGGAGGACTGATTTTACGTGGCTGAAGTCAAAAAGAATTCCAACCTGCGTCAGGCCATCGATTTCGGCGCTCTGCTCGCCTTTATGGGCTCCTATGCCTTCCTGCGCTTCTTCAAGGGGCTTGAAAGCTCCGAGGCGATCATTCAGGCGACGTGGGTTCTGGTTGGCGCTTCGCTGATCGCCCTGCTGGCCGGATGGCTGCTGGAAAAACGCCTTGCGCCTCTACCGCTGTTCAGCGGCCTGTTCGCGCTGGTGTTCGGCACCCTGACCATCTTCTTCCACGATCCGAACCTGCTGAAGATCAAGATCACGGTCCAGAACCTGGCCCTTTCGGCCATTCTTCTGGGCTCGCTGGCCTTTAACAAGGCCGCGTTCAAATATCTGCTGGGCAGTGCGTTCAATCTGACGGACGCGGGCTGGAAGGGTCTGACCCTCCGCTACGGCCTGTTCTTCCTGACGGTCGCTATCGTCAATGAAGTGATCTGGCGCACCCAGACGGACGACTTCTGGGTCGCCTTCCGTGGCGGCCTCTGGATCGCCTCTGCCGCCTTCGGCATCTGGCAGGTCTTCTTCATCATGAAGCATATGGTGAAGGATGAGGACGAACAGACCCCGACCATCGATCCGGTCTAATCGGTTCAATCCAACAGATTTACGGCTCGCTTCCATACCGGAGGCGGGCCGTTTTGTATTCAGTCTGCAACGTGACTTTCTAAAAGCCGACGTGTTTGTGTCGTCAAAGCGTAAAGCGCCATTGTTAGCCAGGACAACAAGGTTCTGGAGGGCTGATAGCCATGAACAAGTCCGGCAAGACGGCACGCACCAATGGTGGACTTTCGGCATCACCAAGCCATCTGATCCATCGCGTCTTGCAACTGGCGCTCGACATCTATGCCGAGGAATCCGCCACCTCCGGTCTGACCCAAAGACAGTTTGCGGTTCTTGAGGCCGCCGCCCAGAAGTCGGGACTGACCCAGACCGATCTGGTCATGGCCACAGGGATAGATCGCTCGACCCTTGCCGATCTGGTCAGCCGCATGACCGCCAAAGGCCTGTTAGAGCGGGAGCGCTCGATGCTGGATGCGCGGGCCAAAGCCGTGCGTGTCTCGGCGGAAGGCATGCTGGCGCTGGAAGCGGCGCGCCCGTGTGTAGAGGCCGCTGACAAGCGCATTCTTCAGCTTCTACCCAAGGGCAAACGCGACAGCTTCCTTGAAATCCTCAGCCAGTTGGCCGCGACCGCCGATGCTGCGCCGGAACAGGCCAAGCTGGAAGCCAAGGCCGCCAAGAAAGCGGCCAAAGAAGCGCGCAAGGCCGAGAAGCTGGCACGCAAGGGCGATGCCGGAGAGCCCCCAAAGAAGAAGAGCAAAAAGGCCAAATAGGCCCCGCCCCTTTTCTTCAAACCAGAATGTTCAAATAGGTGCCGGGGCGCATCATGGCGCGGTCTGCCGGTGCGGGCTCCTGAGCCACGACAGGCTGTGCCACAGGCTCGGGCGCGGTGACCGTATGGGCCGCCGGACGGAAGAAGGCGGCCTGTGCTTCACGCAAGATCTTGGTGGCCGACGGCGGGACAACAGAGGTCGCTCCCGCCCCTTTGGGGGCTGGCGGAAAGACCGGACGTTCTGTGCCAATGGTCAACATAGAACGCAGCTTTGCCTTTAAGGCGCTAAATTATGGTTAACGACCTATTCACGCTGATTAGCGCGTTTCTACGGATGTGATGACCGCCTGAAGATCGGCCTCGGTCAGGATCGGGCCGCTGACCTTGTGTTTGATCACGCCATAGGCATCGACCACGAAGGTTTCCGGCACACCCGACACGCCAAGGTCGAGACCGGCCTTTCCCTGCTGGGCGACCAGAACCAGATCGAATGGGTCACCCAGTTCCTCAAGAAAGGCGCGGGTCTTTACCGGCGCGTCCTTATAGGCAATGCCGACA
>JAEZHG010000065.1 GCA_023436945.1 Pseudomonadota bacterium
CTGGAAGGCGCACCCGTAGTTGAGACAGAGGGTCGCAGTTTCCCTGTCGAGACCCGATATCTGGGCCGAAACCCGGTTGAGCGCTTCGAAGACGCCATGTCGAAGGCCATTCTTCAGGCTTTGCATGAAGAAACCGGATCGATTCTCGCCTTTCTTCCGGGGCAGGGCGAAATCCATCGGACAATCCAGCGACTGAATGAAAAACTGCGCGACCCTACGGTCAATGTGGTTGGTCTTTATGGGGCGATGGATAAGGCCGATCAGGATCGTGCGTTGGAGCCTGCGCCAGCTGGACGACGCAAGGTGGTTCTGGCGACCTCGGTGGCAGAGACCAGTCTGACCATCAATGGCGTGCGTGTAGTGATCGACGGCGGCCTGTCGCGCGTACCGCGCTTTGAGCCGTCCAGCGGATTGACGAGATTGGCCACCGTAAAGGTCAGCCGCTCGTCTGCTGAACAGCGCCATGGCCGTGCAGGCCGTGTCGAACCGGGTGTCTGCTATCGCTTGTGGGATGAAGAACAGACCCGAGGTCTGGTCCAACACCAGAAGCCGGAAATTCAGGAAGCCGACCTGACGGCCTTCGCGCTTGATCTTGCGCGCTGGGGCGCAAAGAGCGCGGATGGATTGGCGCTGATGGATGTTCCACCCGCGGGGGCCTTTGCAGAGGCACGTAAGGTTCTGACGAACCTTGGCGCTCTGGATGCCAAGGGTGATCTGACGCGGCATGGACAGCGTCTGGCCAAGATGCCCCTTTCTCCACGGTTGGCACACATGGTCACCGTGGCCTCTGATCTGGGCAATGCGCTGGAAGGGGCCAAGCTTGCGGCCTTGCTGACCGAGCCGGGCCTTGGTGGCACAGCGATTGACGTTGAAGAGCGTTTCCGTGGTCTGTCGCGAGATCGTTCGCCACGTGCGCGTGATGCGATGAAGCTGGCCGAGCGCTGGGCGCGTGTGGCGGGCGGAGGAACGGGCGGCGAGGTCGATCACGGTCTGCTGCTTTGTGAAGCCTTTCCCGAACGCATCGCCCGCGCCAAGGGCAAGGCGGGTGAGTTCCTACTGGCGTCAGGGCGCGGCGCCATGGTGGATGCATCCGAACTGCTTTCGCGCGAGACATGGCTGGCGGTAGCCGAGCTAGGCGGCGGAGATGTCCGAGATCGTGTGCGATTGGCCGCACGTCTCGATTCGCAAACGCTTGAGACCGATCTGGCGCATCGTATCGAAACCGAAGACCGCATCGTCCGTGAGCCGTCAGGCCGCGTAGTGATGAAGCGCATCCGGCGGATCGGTGCTGTGGTTCTGGATGAAAAGGTGCTGGGCGCGCCAGACCGCAAGATGATGACCAAGGCACTTCAGGACGAAGTCAGCCGCGATGGCATCGGCGCGATTAAATGGGGTGATGCGGCACAGGCTCTGCGTGACCGTTTGGCCTTTGCGCGCGAAATGGATGCGGCGTGGCCCGATGTATCTGACGAGGGACTGTTCAACAGCCGCGAGGACTGGCTGTGGCCATTGCTCGGGAGCGTGAACTCGGTGTCGGCAATTTCCGACCGCGATCTGGCTGATGCGCTTCGCAACCTGATACCGTGGGATTTGCAGCGTAAGCTGGACGAGCTCGCGCCAACACGTCTTGAGACGCCGCTGGGTTCCGCTGCCATTGATTATGGTGCCGAAGGCGGACCACGCGTGGAAATCCGCGTGCAGGAACTGTTTGGCCTGAAAACGCATCCGATGGTGGGGAATGGCCGTGTGCCGTTGACCTTGTCGCTGTTGTCTCCTGCGCGCCGTCCTGTTCAGGTCACTAAAGACCTTCCGGGGTTCTGGGCAGGGTCATGGGCGGCGGTACGCTCGGATATGCGGGGCCGCTACCCGCGCCATCCGTGGCCGGAAGATCCAGCCAATGCGACGGCTACAAATCGCGCCAAACCGCGAGGGACTTAAAAAATTTCAGTAGCTTAGCTGGCTATTAGCTTGACGCTCCATTGGTTTTTCTGGGAAGGAATTGCTCAACGGGAGGGCATAGCCTATGGTTGAGAGCAATAAGAAGCCTCAAAGCAACTCGAAGGCGAGAGTTCTTTTCGCCAGCCTGATTGGCACGACAATCGAGTTCTACGACTTCTATATCTATGCGACGGCGGCAGTCCTCGTATTTCCGGCGCTGTTCTTCCCCGGAAGCGATCCGATGACGGCCATGCTGGCCTCGTTCGCGACCTTCTCGATTGCCTTCTTTGCGCGTCCGATTGGTGCGGTCGTCTTTGGTCACTTCGGTGACAAGGTGGGGCGCAAGGCGACGCTGGTGGCGGCGCTGATGACCATGGGCGGCTCGACTGTTCTGATCGGTTTGCTGCCAACCTATGCGCAGGTCGGCGTGCTGGGGCCGCTGCTGCTCGCGCTGTGCCGCTTTGGTCAGGGCCTGGGTTTGGGCGGTGAGTGGGGCGGTGCTGTCTTGCTGGCTACCGAGAATGCCCCTCCGGGCAAGAAGGCTTGGTACGGCATGTTCCCGCAGCTGGGCGCGCCGATTGGCATCATTCTCTCAACCACCAGCTTCATCGCACTGGGCTATTTTCTGAGCGAGGCAGATTTCATGGCGTGGGGTTGGCGTGTGCCGTTTATCGCCAGTGCTGTTCTGGTGGTTGTCGGTCTGTGGATGCGTCTGAAAATCCACGAGACGCCCGACTTCCAAAAGGCCATCGACAAGAAGGAGCGCGTAAAGGCTCCTGTCGTCACCCTGTTTGCGAACCACAAATATGCGCTTCTGACGGGTACGCTGGCGGGTCTGGCGACCTTTGTGCTGTTCTATCTGATGACGGTATTTGCGCTGGGCTGGGGCACGACCTCGATGGGCTACAGCCGCGAGCAGTTCCTGCCGATCCAGCTTCTGGGCGTGCTGTTCTTTGGTCTGCTCATTCCGGTCACCGCTCTGGCTGCCGATAAATGGGGGCAGGGCCGCACCCTGATGGTGACCAGCGTGGGTATCGCCCTGTTTGGTCTGTTGATCCCAGTGCTGTTTGACGGCGGTCTGGTCGGGATCACGGCCTTCTTCATCATTGGCTTTGCGCTGATGGGCTGCACCTATGGTCCTATCGGCGCGGCTCTGGCCCGACCGTTCCCGACGGCAGTCCGCTATACGGGTGCGTCCATGACCTTCAACATGGCCAGTATCTTGGGGGCCTCGCTCGCGCCGTTTATCGCGACGTGGCTGGCAACGCGATTTGGACTGATCGCGGTGGGCATCTATCTGGCCGTTGCGGCGATACTGACCATCGTGGCGCTGCTGGGTATGGGGCGGATAAAAACAGAGGGGGAGGCGTAAAGCCTCCCCCTTTTCATTTCCAGCGATGCGCTTGTCTTAAAGGCCCGAGCCGTAGGCCGCGTCGGTCACCGAATAGACCATGATGCCCGTCGCGACCGCGAGGTTCAGGCTGTCGGCGCGTCCGCGCATCGGGATCTTGACGTTCACGTCACAGGTGGCGGCCAGTTCATCGGTCAGGCCGGCCTGTTCGTTACCCATCAGGATGATGGCCGGATGCTGGACGGGGCTGTCGCGATAGCCGTGGGTGGCATCAAGGCGCGTGCCGATCACGCTGCCCGGCCATTTCTTGCGCCACGCCACGAAGTCTTCGCGGCTGGTCTTTGTGATCGAGACGGCAAACACCGAACCCATGGTCGCGCGCACGGCCTCGACCGAGAACGGGTCAACACAGTCGCCGATCAGGATCACACCACCGCAGCCAGCGCTGTCAGCCGTGCGGATAATGGTGCCGAGGTTGCCTGGATCGCGCACCTGTTCCAGCGCCACCCAAACGGGCTTGGCATTCGGCTTGATGTCGTTCAGTGGCGTGAACACCTGCTCGAACACGCCCAGCACGGTCTGCGGATTGTCGCGGCGGCTGATCTTTTCGAGGATGGCGTGGGTGACGGTGATGATCTGGCCGCCAGCCTTGCGGGTTTCTTCCTTGGCGCGGTCGAGGATGGCGTGCGGGCGGGCGTCTTGGCCCACCAGCAGCATCTTGGGTGCGCGGCCCTGATCCAGAGCTTCGCCGATGAACTTCAGACCCTCAGCCAGAAAACGGCCCGTCGCCTCGCGTTCCTTGCGCATGTGCAGGGCACGGACGGCCTTGACCGTATCATTGGTCAGGGAGGTGATCAGATGCTCGCTCATTACACGTTGCTCCAGCGGGCAAAGAAGCTGAGGCCGATGGAACGGGCGTCTTTACCGTCTTCAGACAGGGCCAGTTCGCCCCAGTCGATGCGGCCGCCACGGTCGTGGGTGGCCTCTGCCATCATGTGCGCCAGCGACAGGCCCGAGATGCGGGCGGCATAGGCATTCAGCAGCAGGAAGGAGGCATCGTCCGACAGCAGGGCGGCGCAGTCCTTCAGTAGCTCCGGCATGTCCTCGAACAGACGCCAGACCTCGCCGTTGGCGCCGCGACCGTATTTCGGCGGGTCAAGGATGATGCCGTCGTATTTGTTGCCGCGACGAACCTCGCGGGCGACGAATTTACGGGCGTCCTCGACCAGCCAGCGGATCGGGCGGTCGGACAGGCCTGACAGCTCGGCGTTCTCGCGGGCATAGTTGACCGACTTCTTGGATGCATCGACGTGGGTCACATGCGCGCCCGCCGCTGAACAGGCCAAGGTGGCCACGCCGGTGTAGCCGAACAGGTTCAGGATTTTGGGCTCTTTCAGGGTGCGGATACGCGCATCCAGCCATTCCCAGTTCGCCGCCTGTTCGGGGAAGAAAGCGAGGTGGCGGAACGGGGTAAAACGCCCCATGAACCGCACATCCTTCCATTTCAGCGGAAAGGCGTCGATTGGTCCATGCGCGTCGAAACGCCAGCGGCCGGAATCCTCTTCCTCCTGCTGGGGATCAAACATGGCATTGGCCTGTTCGAACTTCTTTTCGTCCTTGGCCGACCAGAAGCACTGGGGCTCGGGGCGCACGACCGTGTAACGGCCATAGCGTTCAAGCTTGCGACCGTTGCCGCTGTCGATAAGCGCGTAATCCGACCAGCCTCGGGTGACGAGGGTTTCGGGAGTAGGGGAGAGAACCGGAGCCATGATCCGGCTGATAAGCCGTTAGGCGGCCTCTCGTCCAGCGTTGGCAGACGAATAGCTTGGTGCGGTGACCTGAGTAAGCATATCCGTCACGGGAATATCAGGCATGTGCGGGGTCTTGTCCCAAGCATAGGGTTGGGTGACCAGCCGCCACAGGGCATGCACAAAACCTAGTCCCAACAGGCACCAATAGAATATCGCGACGCCCATATCCTTGAGGTTATAGCGCAGGCCGACTCTGCGGCATCCGATCCAGCAAGTCAGCCAAGCCGCAGAGAACCCGATCACGATGACGCCGGAGATTGCCGGGCTGGTTGTCGGCCATTGGCCCGAGAACAGCATCAGCAAACTGCCGGCTATAAGACTGGCCAAGGCATAGGGATGGATGCAGGCCGTCATGACACCGGCCAGAATGGTCGAAACTAGTGAGACAGTGCCGCCCACTCCTATACCGGGTTTGAAGCTATGGACGGCCAGCGTCTGTAGATGGCCTTTAATCCATCGTGTTCGCTGGGGAAGCCAGAGCCTTAGATTACCAGGCGGAGTTTCATAGGTGGGAGAGGTCAGCACATCCTGCGTCCCCCCCTGACGCCAGAGACGAAAACCCAGATCGGCGTCCTCTGTAACATTATGGATGTCCCAGCCGTGGATTTCCCTGAGGCGATCCGTGCGGAAG
>JAEZHG010000073.1 GCA_023436945.1 Pseudomonadota bacterium
GGTTGCCACACCACCAACCCACGGCCCGAACAAGTAGCCCGCCGTCAGGGTGATAAAAACGACCCCCGGAATGACACTGGCGGTCAAAAGCGCAAAAAGGGCCATCAGCCCCAGCAGCATCAGCCAATAATGATCGCTGACCAGCGCATTGAGCGTCTGTCCATGCAGGCGTATCGTATCGAGCGACAGATAGCGGTTGGCCCCCGTGCCAAAGACAATCGCCACGGCCACGAGCACAAGTATCAGCGGCAGATATCGTTTTAGGGGGCTCAAAGGTGGCTCCGAGAGCGCAGAAGGTTAAACTTTAAGCGAATTACGAGTTTTGTCAGCGTTCCATTGGCTTCATACCGTTGACTCCGGTGAAGGGGGGTTTTATACGCCCGCCTCTCTTCCGCGGTGACGATCGTGTCTACCGCTTAACCCCAGTAACCTGGAGCCGATCGTGAAGCGGACCTATCAGCCGTCCCGTATCGTGCGTAAGCGTCGCCACGGCTTCCGCGCGCGTATGGCCACCAAAAACGGTCAGAAGATCGTTGCGCGCCGCCGCGCCAAGGGCCGTAAGCGCCTGACGGCCTGACGTCACGCGCCCATCACCCCCTAAAGGGAGGGCGCATGACCGATCTGATGAAAATCGATCGCCTGTTGCGGCGGCCCCAGTTTCTGGCGGCCGCCAAAGGCGTTTCTCAGGCGAGAGGCGCTGTTGTCATCCAAAAGCTGGATCGTCGCGATGATGATCCTACGGTGCGTGTCGGATTTACCGCGACGCGCAAGATTGGCGGAGCTGTCGTCCGCAACCGTGCGAAACGCCGGTTGAGAGAGGCTGCCCGCGCGCTTTTGCCCCTTTATGGGCAGTCCGGTCATGACTATGTGCTTATTGCTCGTATGGGCACGGCCGAGCGTGACTGGGACCGATTGCTTGACGATGTGAAATCGGCCCTTACAAGGCTGGCAAAGCCCCGCGTGTCTGCGGCTGTGTCCGAGGGCACAGAGGAAAACACGCCAGTTCCCGATCAACCCAGCCTTTCCGGCCAGGACCGCTGATCCCGATGCAAAACGAGAATTCGCGCAACACCCTGATCTTCTTCGTGTGCGCGGCCCTGATTATGGGCATCTACTATTTCGCCGTGATGAAGCCGCAGGCAGACGAGCAGCGTGCTGCCCGTATCGCCGCCGCCGAGCTGTCGCAGGAAGCAGGCACGCCGGTTGGCGATGCAGCCTCGTCCTCGCTGGCTGACGGTGCCTTCGTCACTGATCGTGCTGTTGCCCTTGGTTCGGCAGGTCGCGTCCAGATCGAGACGCCGACCGTCAAGGGTTCGCTGTCGCTGCTGGGCAGCCGCATCGATGACCTGTTCCTGACCAACTACAAGGAAGAGCTGGGCGGCAGCGAGCCGGTCGAGCTGTTCCGCCCGCAGGGCATGGAACACGCCTATTTCGCCCAGTTCGGCTGGCGCGGCGCGAATGTCCCTGGCGGCGTTCCGGGGCCGAACACGGTCTGGACCCTGTCCAAGAGTGACAAGCTGACCCCGACCACTCCGGTCGAGCTGACGTGGAACAACGGCAACGGCCTGCGCTTCATCCGCACCATCTCGGTGGACGAGCAGTATCTGTTCACCGTGAAGGACACCGTCGCCAACCTCGGCGAGACCCCGATCACCATCGCGCCCTATAGCCGCGTAGAGCGTCAGGGCATCTCGCCTGATCTGGGCAAGCAGATGATCCTGCACGAAGGCGCTATCGGCACCTTCGGCAACGGCAAGTCCTATTCGACCGAACAGATCAAATACAAGGACTGGGCCAAGAAGACCCGCGTGGAGGAAACCTCCACCGGTGGCTGGATGGGCATCACCGATAAATACTGGCTGGCTGCTCTGATCCCGGATCAGAACGAAAAAATCGATGCGCGCTTCACCGTTCGCAATATCCAGAACGTCGATGTGCACGAAGCCAATATGCTGGGTGCCGAGCACGTCATCGCTCCGGGCAAGCAGATCGAAGAGACCCAGCGTCTGTTCGCAGGTTCCAAGCGTAACTCGGTGCTGCAGTCCTACGAGGAAAGCCTTGGCCTGCCGCGCTTCGTCTATGCGATTGACTGGGGCATTTTCTGGTTCCTGACCCGTCCGATTTTCACGGTTCTGGAGTTCTTCAACGGTGTGCTTGGCAACTTCGGCATGGCTATTCTGGCCCTGACCGTCGTGGTGAAGCTGGTCCTCTTCCCGCTGGCGAACAAGTCGTACGAGTCTATGTCCAAGATGCGTATGCTTCAGCCGAAGATGGAGGAGCTGAAGAAGAAGTACGGCAAGGACCCGCAGAAGCAGCAGCAGGAAATGATGGCGCTGTACCAGCGCGAGAAGATCAACCCGCTGGCCGGCTGTCTGCCGATCCTCGTCCAGATCCCGGTCTTCTTCGCCCTGTACAAGGTGCTGTTCGTCACCATCGAAATGCGCCACGCGCCGTTCTTTGGCTGGATCAAGGACCTCTCGGCCAAGGATCCGACGACCATCTGGAATCTGTTCGGTGCCATCCCTTACGATCCGTCGGCGATCCCGCTTCTGGGTGGCCTGCTGGGCGGTCCGCTGCACCTCGGCGTTCTGCCGCTGGTCTATGG
>JAEZHG010000084.1 GCA_023436945.1 Pseudomonadota bacterium
ATTACCGCACCTTCTACCGACTCGACCCGCCCCTGCGCACCGAAGACGACCGTCAGGCGATGATCGAGGGCGTCCGTGATGGATTGATCGACGTCATCACCTCGGCCCATTGTCCAGAGCCCGCTGAAAACAAGCGTCGACCGTTTGCAGAAGCCGAACCGGGCGCGGTTGGTCTTGAAACGTTGCTGGCGGCGGCCATCACCAATCTGCACCATGAAAACGGTATCGATCTGATCGATGTCCTGCGCCCGATGACGCACAATCCGGCCACTCTTCTGGGTCTGGAAAGCGGCGTGATTGCAGAAGGCGCACCAGCGGACCTGATCCTCTTTGACGCGGGCGCTCCGATTGTCGTTGACGCGGCCAAGTTGAAATCCAAATCGAAGAATTCGCCCTTCGACGGTCGCAGACTGCAAGGCAAGGTCTTGCTCACAATCGTGGACGGTCGCATCGTCCACGACCAACGCGTGTAGGAGCGAATCAAAGTGCAGGATCTGGCGGCCCCCGCCGTAGCGACCCTCGGTCTGGTAACGATTGCCGGTTATCTTCTCGGTTCCATTCCGTTCGGTGTGGTGCTCACCCGTGCCTTTGGCGCGGGCGATGTGCGCAACATCGGCTCGGGAAATATCGGTGCCACCAATGTTCTGAGGACCGGTCGCAAGGATCTGGCCATCGCCACCCTGTTGCTCGACGCTGGTAAGGGCGCGGTCGCGCTTCTTCTCGCTCGTTACATCACCGGCAGCGAGATGGCCGCAGCCCTCGCAGGCGGCGCAGCCTTCCTTGGCCACCTCTATCCGGTCTGGCTCAAATTCAAGGGCGGTAAGGGCGTCGCTACCTTTTACGGTCTGATGCTGGCGGCCTATTGGCCACTGGGCCTGATTGCGGCGGCGATCTGGCTGGTCAGTGCCTTCGCCTTCCGTATCTCGTCTCTGTCGGCCCTAATTTCTTCGGCGCTTACGCCAATCATCGGCATCATGTCGGCTCCGGCGCTTGGTCTTCCGGTGCCTAAGCCCGTCTATCTTCTGTCGATCTTCGCAGCCGTCCTGATCTGGTTCCGTCATCACGAGAACATTGCGCGTCTGGCCAAGGGTCAGGAACCACGCATCGGTAAGAAGAAAGACAAATAAAATGACCCGTCTACCGGAGGCCGAGCGTATTGCCCGCCTCCGGCTGGCGCGGACCGACAGGATCGGCCCTGTCACTTTTCGCCAACTGCTCCAGAGATTTGGCTCTGCCGAAATAGCGATTGATCGCCTGCCCGATCTGGTGCGCCGCAGTGGCCGCGCCAACTACAAGATTCCCCACATCAGCATTATCGAGGACGAACTGGCCGCAGGTCAGCGCTTGAATGCCCGATTGCTGGTTCTGGGTGATCACGAATTCCCTCAACAACTCGCCGCCGTAGATCCTCCGCCTCCGGTGCTGTGGACGCGCGGTGATGCCACGCTCCTCAAACGCGACAGCGTCGGTATCGTAGGTGCCCGCATCGCCTCTGCGGGTGGCCAGCGGATCGCGCGTGGCCTCGCCCAACAGCTTGGAGAGGCTGGCTATGTCGTTGTGTCCGGCATGGCGCGCGGCATTGATACCGCCGCCCACCATGGTGCCTTACAATACGGTACTGTCGCGGTTCTCGGCGGTGGCGTTGATGACATCTACCCTCCCGAAAACGCGGGCCTCTATGCCCAGCTTATCGAACAGGGCTGCATCGTATCCGAAAGCCCTGTCGGCAGCCGCGCTCAAGCCAAGGACTTCCCTCGACGCAACCGCATCATATCGGGCCTGTCCAAAGGTATTGTGGTAGTCGAGGCCGAACTGAAATCAGGTTCTTTGATCACCGCCCGACTGGCTGCCGAACAAGGGCGCGATGTCTTTGCCGTGCCCGGATCACCACTTGATCCACGCTCCAAGGGCACGAACGACCTGCTCAGGAACGGTGCTATCCTCTGTGAGGGTGTTGAGGATATCGACAGGGCCTTCACAACCCTGCGCAGCCTCTTTGAGCCTTCGGACGCGCCTTATCTGGTTCCGGTCAATGATGATGTGTCAGACGAGATCGTCGAGCGCGTCGCGGCGCTGCTGTCACCTGTCCCGACACCTCAGGATGAACTTGCCCGCGCGCTGGACCTTCCTGTCGCGACCATATCGGCCGCTCTGCTTGAACTGAGCCTGATGCAGCGTGCCAATCTTTTATCTGGTGGCTTGGTCAGCCAGTAGCTCACGCGGGTTCGCTACAGGCTATATCGGCAGCGACATCGAGAATAAGAGCCAGTTTCTCATCCCCCTGCCCCCGCGCCATCTGCGCGAGTTCACGGGACATATCGCTGACATAGGCGCGCATTTGCAGGCTGGCCAAATCTACCTTGGCCCCGGAAGGCTTCATTAAAACCTTGCCTTGGGACCGCGTGTCGTCACAACTGGACATGAAGCATCACTCCACCACAAGCTTGGCTATATATAACCTATGGTTGTAATTTTTTACAATATGCCCGCGTTAGGTGATGCCTTTTTTCAAGGCGGATTGACTTATCCTGCGGTCACCACCACGTTCGCGCCCCGTTTTCCCTGATTGAGCGTCATGAATCTCGTTATCGTCGAGAGCCCCGCGAAGGCTAAAACCATCAATAAGTATCTGGGGTCGGACTATAAGGTCCTGGCTTCATACGGGCATATCCGCGACCTACCGTCGAAGGATGGCTCGGTGCTGCCCGACGATGACTTTGCAATGCATTGGGAAGTGGACGCCAAGGCGACCAAGCGTCTTTCCGAAATCGCGGAGGAAGCCAAAAAAGCTTCCCGCGTTATTCTCGCCACCGACCCCGACCGCGAGGGAGAGGCGATCAGCTGGCACGTTCTGGAAGTCCTGAACAAGAAGAAGGCCCTGAAAGACACCGAGGTCGAGCGCGTTACGTTTAACGCGATCACCAAATCGGCTGTTCTCGAGGCCATGGCCAATCCGCGCCAACTGGATATGGAGCTGGTCGAGGCATACCTCGCCCGCCGCGCTCTGGACTATCTGGTGGGCTTCAACCTGTCTCCGGTTCTGTGGCGCAAGCTGCCGGGCGCTCGTTCGGCAGGTCGTGTACAATCGGTCGCCCTTCGCATCGTCGTCGATCGCGAAATGGAGATCGAGAAGTTCAAGCCGCAGGAATACTGGTCGGTCGAAGCGGATTTGATCGCTGACAGCCCGCCCTTCACCACCCGCCTGGTGAAGCACGAGGGCAAACGCGTCCAGCGTCTGGATATCGTCTCCGAGGCCATGGCCACGGCGGCTCGCAACGCCATCTCGTCGGGCAATTTCACGATCAAATCGGTCGAGAAAAAACCGGCCAAGCGTTCGCCTTCCCCGCCCTTCACCACCTCGACGCTTCAGCAAGAGGCCGCCCGCAAGCTCGGCTTCACCGCCCAGCGCACCATGCAGGCCGCTCAAAAGCTGTATGAAGGCGTGGACGATACCGGCGGTCTGATCACCTATATGCGTACCGACGGCGTCTATGTGACGCCTGAAGGCATCGCACAGGCCCGTGAAGCGATCTCTGAGCGCTTCGGTCCGGCCTATGTCCCGTCAGAGCCGCGCTATTACAAGACCAAGGCCAAGAAAGCACAAGAGGCGCACGAAGCCATCCGTCCGACCAATATCCTGCGTCATCCGGATTCCCTGCGCCTCGATAGCGACCTTCAGCGTCTGTATGAGCTGATCTGGAAGCGCATGATCGCGTCGCAGATGGAAAGCGCGCGTCTGGACCGCACCACGGTCGAGATCGAAACGCCCGACGGCCAAACCGGTCTGCGCGCGACCGGTCAGGTCGTTGTGTTCGACGGCTTCATCGCCGCCTATGAAGAAGGCCGCGACGACAAGCAGAAGGGCTCGGAAGACGAAGAGGACGAAGGTGGCCGCCTGCCCGCGCTGAAGGAAGGCGCGAAGACACAGGTTCAGGCCATCCGTACCGACCAGCATTTCACCGAGCCGCCCCCGCGCTTCTCGGAAGCCACGCTGGTCAAGAAGCTGGAAGAGCTGGGTATTGGCCGCCCGTCGACCTATGCTTCGATCCTGACCACGCTGCGTGACCGCGAGTATGTCCGCATGGACAAGGGCCGCTTCTATCCGGAAGACAAGGGCCGTCTCGTGACGGCCTTCCTCGAGCAGTTCTTCACCAAATGGGTCGAATACGACTTCACCGCCGCGCTGGAGACCCAGCTCGACGAGGTTTCGGCTGGCGATCTGGATTGGAAGGCGTTGCTGCGTTCGTTCTGGGCAGACTTCCATGCCGCGACGCAAGCAGCGGGCGAGCTGCGCACTACGGCGATCCTCGACCACCTAAACGAGGCGCTTGGCGCACACATCTTCCCTGATAAGGGCGATGGCAAGGACCCGCGCCTATGCCCCCTCTGTAACGAAGGCCAGCTGAGCCTGAAGACCAGCCGTTTCGGTGCCTTCATCGGCTGCTCGCGCTATCCGGAATGCAAATACACCCGCCCTGTCGCCAACCCTGATGGTGCCGAAGGCGGCGCGGAAAGCGGTGACCGCGAACTGGGCGTCGATCCGGAAACGGGTAAGGCCGTTCACCTGAAGATCGGTCGTTTCGGTCCCTATGTAGAGACGGAAGCCGCCGAGGAAGGTGCCAAGCCGCGTCGCTCGTCGTTGCCGAAGGGCTGGTCTCCTGCGTCAATCGAGCTTGAACGTGCTCTGAAGCTACTCAGCCTGCCGCGCGTCGTGGGTGAACACCCCGAGGACGGCAAGCCGATCACGGCCGGTCTTGGCCGTTTCGGTCCGTTCGTGGCCCACGACGGCACCTATGCCAATGTCTCGGACATTGAAGAGGTGTTTGACGTCGGGCTGAACCGCGCTGTGGCCCTGTTGGCCGAGAAGCGCGCCTCGCGCGGTGCGCGTGGCGCTGCCGCGGCTCCGCTGAAGGAACTGGGCAACCACCCCGAAGACGGTGCCGCCGTTCAGGTGATGGCAGGCCGTTACGGCCCGTACATCAAGTGGAACAAGGTCAACGCCACCCTGCCCAAGGGCACCGAACCAGAATCCATGACGCTGGAGGCGGCGCTGCCGCTGCTGGCCGCCAAGGCTGGCGCTGCGCCCAAGAAGAAGGCTCCGGCCAAGAAGGCAGCCGCCAAGAAACCGGCTGCTGAAAAGAAACCTGCCGCCGTGAAGAAGCCCGCGGCAAAGAAAGCGACCACCAAGAAGGCCGCGACTAAAAAAGACGCAGAGTGATTTACTGGCCGGGGTTGGATGACAGCCCCGGCCTTCCTCTGATCAAGGTGTTATCGACACGCCGCCCGATAGGGTCTCGCCCGCTCCAGCGGTCACCCACCTTCGCCTCTCTGTAATCGGTGCAAAAGCGGCTCAGCAGAATACGCGGGCGGATATTGTTCAGGCACAGCTTGCCGTTTTCCAATGTCCAGC
>JAEZHG010000138.1 GCA_023436945.1 Pseudomonadota bacterium
GGGGCGGCGTGGGTCCATACGGTGACGCTAGCGTTCATTCCTGTTGCCGTCATCCTCCGACGCAGCGAAGCGGAGATCGGGGGATCCAGAAAGATGGGTTGAACGGCGGTGCGTGGCGATGGATTCCCCGATCAAGTCGGGGAATGACGCCTTAAACGTCAGACGATAGCGAACTGGCTCCAGCTCTCGTCGCTGTGGTCGAACAGGGCGACGCTCTCGCCGCGCATTTCGGCGCGGAAGTGGCTGTCGGTGTGGTGGTCAAAGCCGACATACTGGCCATTGTCAGCCGTCAGCCGGATGTAGTTGCGGGTCTTGTGGTCAAAGAGGTCCGGCAGTTCGCCCGTCAGCTTGGCGCGGCGCTCGCCGTCCAGAGCCGCCAGCACATTGCCGTAGAAGCGGGCCGAGATCGTGCGGTGGCGCTCTTCCTGATAGTCATAGACCAGTTCGACAGCCTTGCCCGTCGCATGGGCAAGAACGATGGCGGCAATGCTGGCTCTGACGTCGGCGGGGATCATGTCGGCTCCGGTGGAACTTCGGGGGTGGGGTAGCCTAACGCTGTGACGCGCAAACAAAAAGGGCGCGATCCGTTGGATCACGCCCTTTTCGTATGATGGATCAGATCGGGTTCTAGAGGCCCGGAATCTTGAAGCGGCGGCTGTCTTGGCGCGGCACTATGGTGATGCCTTCGCGGCCACCGGTCAGGGCTTGCAGACGGCCATGCTCGGTCGAGGCGTCGATGGTGCGGGTGCCGTCAGCCGACTGGACGGTCGAAGCCGTTTGGGTCGACGGATCGTTCTTGCGCCAGAACATGATGCGGTTGGCCCAGCTTTCTTCCTTATGGGCCAGATCGCCGAACTCGTCGTCCACGACATAGCGGGCCAGCGGGTCGGCGCGGTCGCCACCAGCTTGCGCCACCAGAACCTGTTCACCGGCAGTGCGGGTCACAGCCTGGCGCTGACCGAGCAGGATTTGGCGTGCCGCTGATTCGGGAGCCAGTTCCTGCGGGCGCGGTTGGCCCGGATTCGGCGGAGTCAGACCGTATTCCGGCGGAACGACCAGCGGTGCCGAGGCGACGGTAACGAACTCGTCCGGAGTAACCTTGGTAAGGCCAACGCCCTGACGGATCGTGTTGCAGGCCGACAGGCTCAGCATTGCAGCGGTAGCGACGGTCAGTGTGGCAACAGTACGAATGCGCATATTTTCAGCTCGGCTCCGGTCGG
Organism: Pseudomonadota bacterium; assembly: GCA_023436945.1. GTDB lineage: Bacteria > Pseudomonadota > Alphaproteobacteria > Caulobacterales > Caulobacteraceae > Brevundimonas. The sequence continues at coordinate 1,221 of JAEZHG010000138.1, forward strand.
CGAACCCCTTGAGGCTCTGCACGGGTCGAATAGGAAGAAGGTTGATTACGACTTTTCGACGGCGACGCCAACCTTGGAACGACGTTCCGAGAGGAAGGAATCGAGGATCAGCAGCGCAACACCTACAGAAATACCGGCGTCGGCGATGTTGAAAATCCACGGGAAGACGCCCGTGCCCGAGAAATCGAGGAAGTCGACCACGCCGCCGAAGCGGATACGGTCGATCACATTGCCAATCGCGCCACCGATGACCAGACCGATCGCGGCGGCCAGCAGGCGACGGTCCGCCTTCAGAGCCCAGAAAGCGAGGGCGGCGGCGACAATGATCGAGAAGATGCTCAGCACCCAGCGGGCTTCGCCGCCACCGAACATGCCAAAGCTGACGCCCGTGTTCAGCACATAGGTCAGGTTGAAGAGCGGCGGCAGGACCTCGGCGATACGGGTGCCGTCACGGATGAACTCGACAGGCGTGCCAATGGCCGACAGCACCATGGTCTTGGTGATCTGGTCCAGAACGATGACGACGAGGGCCAGCACATAGGCGCCCAGCGCAAGACGGGAAAGTTTCATAGCCTTCGCCTATCAGGAAGTGCGATCAGGGGGGAGATCAAAAAACGCCCCACCGTTTCCGATGGGGCGTTTTGTTCGCTTAAGCTTTCAGGCCATCCAGATAGCGCACGGTGTCCGCATCGCGGGCCGACAGGTCCGGATATTCGGCATCCGAACCCACGTCCGGCACCTTGCGCCACGAACGGGCGCATTTCGGATAGTCGGCGGTCTTGATGATGGCGGTGATCTCGGCACCCTCGACCAGTTCGGCACCGGAGGTACGGAACACCTCTGCGGCGTCGAGACCCTCATAGGCAGCCAGCAGATCAGCCGGAGCGGTGACCGTCGGCCATGCATCCAGCGCGCCACCGATGACCTTCTCGCGGCGGGCCGCTTCGAGGGCTTCGTTGACCACTTCCATGACCTTCTGGACCTTGGCCCAGCGGGCGGCCTCGGCATCGTTCTGCCATTCAGCCGGAGCCGACTTCAGAACGCGGGCAGAGTTGGCACCGGCTTCGGCTTCAGGGAAGCGCGAGGTCCATGCCTCGTCCATGGTGAACGGGGTGATCGGCGACAGCCATGCGGTCAGGCGGTTGAACACCTCGTCCATGACGGTGCGAACGGCGCGGCGCTTGATGCTGTCCGGACGGTCGCAATAGAGGCTGTCCTTGCGCACGTCGAAATAGAGCGACGACAGATCGCCGGTGCAGAACTCGATCACCGGACGCACCACGTCCTGGAAGCGGTATTCCTTGAAGGCGGTCTGGACCTGAGCGTCCAGCTCCCACAGGCGATGCAGGATGAACTGCTCCAGCGGCGGGAACTGGTCATAGTCGGTGATGCGCTCGGCATCATTGAAGCCGTTCAGTGCGCCCAGCAGGTAGCGCACGGTGTTGCGCAGCTTGCGATAGGCATCGACGGTGGTTTGCAGGATCTGCTTACCGATGCGCTGGTCTTCCGAATAGTCGACCATCGCCACCCACAGTCGCAGGATGTCGGCACCCGACTCCTTGATGACGGTCGCAGGGTCAACGGTGTTGCCCTTGGACTTCGACATCTTCTCACCCTTCTCGTCGAGGGTGAAACCGTGGGTCAGGACAGCGTCGAACGGTGCACGGCCACGCGAGCCACAACCTTCCAGCAGCGACGACTGGAACCAGCCGCGGTGTTGGTCCGAACCTTCGAGATAGAGGTTCGCCGGCCAGTGCGACGGGCGGTCGCCCTGATAGCCGTGGGCCGGATCGCGCGCTTCGAGGGTGAAGGCGTGGGTCGAGCCAGAGTCGAACCAGACATCGAGGATGTCGGTGATCTTCTCGTACTGGGCCGGATTGTGGTTGCCGAGGAACTGTTCGTCCGGTGCGGTGAACCACACGTCCGCGCCGCCTTCGGCGACAGCGGCGACGATGCGGGCGTCCACTTCGGGATCATGCAGCGGCTGGCCGGGGTTCTTGTCCACATACATGGCCAGCGGGGTGCCCCATGCGCGCTGACGGCTGATCAGCCAGTCAGGGCGGCCCTCGACCATCGAGCGGATACGGTTCTTGCCGCCCGCCGGATGGAAGGCCGTCGCGTCGATGGCGTTCAGGGCACGGTCGCGCAGGGTGTTACCGTCGGCCAGTTCCTCATCCATGCGGATGAACCACTGCGGCGTGTTGCGGAAG
>JAEZHG010000281.1 GCA_023436945.1 Pseudomonadota bacterium
CGCCGTGGCGGCGCGCTTTTTCCAGATCATAGCGCGGCCCACGGCGAGGAAGCTCAACAGATAGACGACCGCGTCCGAGGCATTGTCCACCGCATTGGCCAGAAGCGCGCTTGAGTTGGCCACCAGACCGCCGATGCCCAGCACCACGAACAGCAGGAAGTTCAACACCAGAACGGTGAGCAGCACCTTCTTTTGCAGATGGTCTGCATCGCTGTGGTTGCCGCTCATGTCATGACCCGTTCGATTTACAGTCCGGCCATAACGGGTCGGCTGGCATTGGGTTGCTGGGCGTGGTGATCATAAGGGGCATAGCCATAATGCACGGCCAGTGCCTGAAGCCCTTGTTTAAGCAGGGTCTTACCCTGACGACGGCGCAGGGAAAGCTCCTGCTCGGCCAGTTGCAGTGAAGAGCCACGGATACAGACCTGTTCCAACATGGCGCGAAGGCGAGGACCTGCAGCCGACAGTGCCGCCTCGACGCGCGCAGAGGCACTGATAGCGCGGTCGGTTGGCTCGATACGGGCGGGGCTGGCACCGGATCGACTGCGCGGCAGACCATCCCAGCGCATAGTCAGTGACGGACCCTTGAGTGCGGCCTCGGCCTCCATGCGCAAACGCTCTCCGGCTGCGGCCTCTTCGGGGGACAGCCACGGGCGGCCTGAATGGTCCTTGCGGCGGGCCAGCCATGCGATGGGGCTTTCGCCAAGGTTGGCGGCCTTCATCTGAAATCGGCCATCGGCCTCGATAACAGGGCGCTGGCCCTCGATACGGCCGGGCTGTCCGACGGGCAGGGTGGGGCGGTCTGGCGCGCTCTGGCGCGGATGCCAGCCGCCGCCCGCACGACGCCGAAGGCCGGGGCGCTCGATCACCGCGCGGAATGCGCCCTCATCCAGCATCAGCACCACACGTCCTCTGCGGTCACCGCCCAGACGCAGCGGATAGCCGTCTGAGGTTTCATCCAGCCATGCGTCGGGGCGCTCCAGAAGGCGGCGGGCGCGTTCGGTCAATCGGGCGGGGCTCATTTACGCACTCCAAAGCTGACTTCCGGATGCAGATCGACGACGGGCAGGTCCATGACGCCGCGCAGGGCCCCCTCAAGCCCGTCCATCAACAGGTCGTAGTCGTCACGGTCACGCTCGTCCTCGGCCCAGCGGCAGGCGGTCGATGCGGTGGCACGGTTCAGGCCGAACGCATGGGCGACCCGCTCCAGCGGCCAGCCATAGGAGACGTGCGCCAGATACATGGCCGACCAGCGGGCGCGGCAGGCGCGAACCCGTACCCGCTCGCGGCGGTTCATTTCTTCAACAGGAATATGAAAGGCGAGAGCCGATAAACTGAGGGCCGCATCGGCTCTAATGCGATCCCCCTCAAGCACCGGCACACGATAATTTTGCATAACTGGATAATCTCCCAACACCGACACACGGCCATCATGGGTCAGTGGGGCCGCTAGGCTAGGAAAATCTTCCTATCGTGCGTCAGATACGGACGCCTCTCCTTGAAACATCAAAGATTGCAATCGCCCAATGGGTGAATTGGCTGGGGATGAATCGCCAAGGCTGTGGGACCGAACAGCGGTTCCTAAAAAAATTAACCATTTTGAACGAATCGTTGACTCGACCCCTAGACGGCGATTCGCAAATCAGCCTAGGCGTTTCATATCGGGACCCGTTAACCATTCTTAAGGTTTTAAGATGTTAACGTCCGAACAAGGTTACCCGGACTGTGCAGTACGCGCGGTCGCACTCAAGCTTTGCCTGGAGGGGCATGAATGCGCGTCCTGTTGATTGAAGATGATCACGCCACGGCTCAAAGCATCGAGCTGATGCTGAAGTCGGAAGGCTTTAATGTCTATACGACCGATCTGGGTGAAGAAGGCATCGATCTGGGTAAGATCTATGACTACGACCTGATCTTGCTTGACCTGAACTTGCCGGACATGAGCGGCCTTGAGGTTCTGCGCCAACTGCGCAACGGCAAGGTCAATACGCCGGTCATGATCCTTTCGGGCAGCCACGAGATTGAAACCAAGGTCAAGACCTTTGGTGGCGGCGCAGACGACTATCTGACCAAGCCGTTCCACAAGGACGAGCTGATCGCACGCACCCACGCCGTGGTCCGTCGCTCGAAGGGTCACGCCCAGGCGATCATCCACACCGGTGAAGTCGCTGTGAACCTCGACGCCAAGACCGTCGAAGTGAACGGCCACCGCGTGCACCTGACCGGCAAAGAATACCAGATGCTGGAGCTGCTCTCCCTGCGCAAGGGCACGACCCTGACCAAGGAAATGTTCCTGAACCACCTCTATGGTGGCATGGACGAGCCGGAACTGAAGATCATCGCCGTCTTCATCTGCAAGCTGCGCAAGAAGCTGGCGACCGCTGCCGGTGGCAAGCACTACATCGAAACCGTCTGGGGCCGCGGCTATGTGCTGCGTGACCCGTCGGAAGTCGGTCAGGTGGTTGCGGCCTAAGCGCCCGACGCACTACGATTTGAAAACGCCCGCTGGAAACAGCGGGCGTTTTTCGTTTCAGGCCCGTTTGTAGAGATAGTCATAGGGCAGGCCCAGCCGCACGCAGGACTGACAGGCGGGCCCGTTGCGGATCGGCATACGGTCGGCGCTGCGGGCCATGGCCTTCACCAGCGGGCGCTGCCAGTGGGCAAGGCCGTCTGCAGGTGTAAGCCCCACAATCTGGGCGACTTCTGGCGGGACCAGATCAATGGCCGCGCGGATCAGCATCAGCTGGATAGGGCGGGCCAACGCGGGAAAAGCATTGGCCTTGCGCATGATGTCGAGGAACTCATGCACAATGGGCGAGGGCGTCAGCTTGGGCGTCATGGCGGCCAGTTGAGCCTGCCATTCGGCCTCGGATCTTGGCGCACCGACCGCGCCATAGAGGACGGCTGTGGGATAGGCACCCGACCATGAGCTGTCACGCTCTGCATCCGTCAGGGGGCGCACGAAGCGGCTGTAGGCCTCGGTGAATCCATAGCCCGCCGTGGCCTGAACCCAGTCCAGAAGCTCCTGGTCGTTCGCATTGTAGGCCTGTCCGTCGTCGGCGGTTCCGGTAACGCGGCTGTGGCGACGGCGGATGCCAGCGATCATCGCCTCTGCCTTGGAGGTGGGGGCATAGACAGTGACCATGGCCGCCAGCCCTGTGCGTTTCAGGCGCGGCACAGGATCGGTGCGAAAGCTGGTGTGGTCCCACACGCCCGAGCGCACCCGCGCCTCGGCCAGTTCGAGGATGACGGCTGTGACGCCGCCGATGAACAGGCTGATCGGGTTTTTAAAAATCTGCCACGACATGGCGTCATGGTGGATCAGAGCAGGCTCGCCGACCGGCTGTGTAAAGTCGAAGGCGGGCATGTCCTTGGGCTGCATATAGTCGGCAGCGGCTTCGTCCAGACGCTGTCTGATGCGAGATGCGGTCATGGGCGTTTAACGGTTTTGCGGCGGTGCCGTTGCGTTATGCGCCGGCCGTGGATGATAGTGGCAGTCTGTAGCGTGGGAGAGCCGGATGACGACGACAAGCCTGTCAAAGCTGATAGGGATAGCCCATCCGGTGTTTCAGGCCCCAATGGCGGGGGTATCGACGCCCGCTCTGGCGGCGGCGGTGACCAATGCGGGCGGACTGGGCGCGCTGGGGATCGGGGCGGCAACGCCAGATGCGGCGCGGCAGATGATCGCCGGGTTCCGTGCTCTGTCCGATGGACCGCTGCACGCCAATCTGTTCTGCCACGCCGAGCCTGTCAGGGATGAGGCGCTTGAGGCCGACTGGATCCGCAACGCCGAGCCCAAGTTCGAGGCCATGGGTGCAGAGCCTCCTGCCAGCTTGAACAACATCTACCACAGTTTCATCGGCAATGAGGCGATGACCGGGATGCTGATGGAGATGCAGCCGGAGGTCATCAGCTTCCATTTCGGCCTGCCCGATGCAAACCAGATCGCGGCGCTGAAGGCTACGGGGGCGGTGCTGATGGCCTCGGCCACCAATGTCGAAGAGGCCAAGGCCATTGAGGCGGCGGGGCTGGATGCTGTGATCGCACAAGGCTGGGAGGCGGGCGGCCACAGGGGGATGTTCGACCCTGACGCCGCCGATGATCGCCTAGCCATGGCGGAACTTGTGCAGGCCATCACACAGGCAATCGCGCTTCCGGTGGTGGCGGCTGGCGGGATTATGGACGGGGTCGATATCCGCGCTGTTCTGGATGCGGGAGCGCAGGCCGCGCAACTGGGCACTGCCTTTGTCGGCTGTCCTGAAAGCTCCGCCGACAACGCCTATCGCGAGCGTTTGGCCATGGGCGGAGAGACGGTGATGACCCGCGCCATTTCGGGCCGTCCGGCGCGTTGCCTGACCAATGGCTTTACGCAGTGGACCTCTGACGTGCCGCCTTCACAGGTTCCGGCCTATCCGGTGCCCTATGATCTGGGCAAGGCACTGAATGCGGCGGCCAAGTCGGCGGGCGATGGCGGCTATGGCGCGCAGTGGTCTGGCACCGGAGCTAGCCGCGCGCGAATACTACCGGTGGGCGAACTGATGGCTCTGCTGATCTCGGAAATGAACGCCTAGGACCAGCTCTCGACGAGGGTGCGACCCAGCGGCGTCAGCTGTCCGTGGGCGTCAAAGGCCACCAGACTGTCCTTGCCGTCATCACGCGGCGGGCGCCTAAGCCATGAATCCGTATCCCTGAGCGCCCAGAACGTTAACCCGTACTGTTGTGCGGTCGGCAGAGCGTTAAAGGATTCTGCTAATTCATTAACCCGATCAATCTGTTGGGTGGTTCTTTCTGAGACACTTCTGATATCCGGAGTGCCGTTATCGCGCCTGCGCGAGGCATCCAGTTCGGAGATATGGATCGGCAAACCGAACTGGGCAGCGTCACGGAGAAAGCGGCTGATGCGCCCTTCGGGGATTTCGATATCGAGGTGGCTCTGGCTGCCGATCCCGCCGACAGGCACGCCCGCATTCAGCAGTCGCTCGACCAGATTGAGGAAGGTCGCGCCCTTTTGGGGATTATTCTCGAGGTTGTATTCGTTGATGAACAGGATGGCGTCCGGATCGGCCAGTTTCGCCTGTTCAAATGCGCGGACCATATAGTCGAACTCGCCCAAGCCTGTGGCCCAGTGGTGTTCGGTGCGAAGACCGTTGCCATCCTCGGCCACGGCTTCATTGACCACATCCCAGCCGCGCATCTGTCCGGCATAGCGTCCGGCGACGGCGGCAATATAGCGGTCGAACTGCTGGCGAAGGTCGGCCTTCGACAGCTTGCCGAAGGTCTCGCCACCTTGGGCATACCAGATCAGCGTGTGGCCATGCAGGCCAAGGCCGTGCGCGCGGGCATAGGCGGCGATCCGGTCTGGCGCATCAAAGCGATAGCCATCGGGAGAGAGGATGTACTCCATCTTCATCTCCCACTCGGGCGTGATCTGGTCGAAATGCGTCAGGGCCAGCCTGTTCCACGCGGCGTCGTCCATGTGGGTGCTGAGCGCACAGGTGCCGAGCGGATAGGGAGCCAGCGCCTTCATCGAGGCGGGCGGCGGGCTGGATTTCAGAATATCGGATTTTGCGCTGTCGGAGGGCATGGGACTACAGGCCCCCAGATTGACAGAGCCAAGGCCGACAGCGGTTGCGCCGCTTAAGACAGAACGGCGCGACAGCAAGGATCAGGTGCCAGTCTTGCGACGCAGGCCCATCTCGTCAAAGGCCGCGCTTTCACGCCGATTGGCGGCGATGCGAGCATTCAGGCGGGTGACCTCGGCCACGTGCTCGAACTTCTTCAGTTCCTCGAAGGCGGAGGTCAGAGCATCGCGTGCGCCTTCCTCCTCGCGGGTCAGGGCCTCGACCATGCCCTCGGCCTCGGCGCGACGCAGCTTCCAGCCGTTCATATAGGCGCGCAGCATGAAGGCGTGCTGGGGATCGTGCGAGAAGTTGGCCTTTTCGCCCTCTGCCTCGGCATCCAGCATGACCAGTTTCATCTCGGCATCCGCACGGCGCGCGGCGATCTCGGCCATGCGCTTTTGCAGGGTCTCGACCTCATAGTTGGTGAGGCGGATCAGGGATTGGGCCCATGCGGTCATGCGTTAGCCTCCGGTCACGCTTCGAGCATGCCCATATTGAGGATGGTTTCAAGTCGGGTGAAGGATTCATCCAACCTGGTTACGTCTTCCTTATCCTGACGCAGGAAATCTTCCAGCATAGGGTTCAGGGCGATGGCGCGATCGACGATCGGGTCGGCACCGGAACGGTAGGCACCGATCTTGATCAGCTCTTCCATATTGGCATAGGCGCTGAGCGACAGACGGGCGCGGCGGTTGATCTCGCGCTCTGCGGGCGTCTGGCAGTCAGGCATGGTCCGGCTGACGGATTTCAGCACGTCGATGGCGGGGAAGCGGCCGCGTTCGGCGATCTTGCGGTCCATAACGATGTGACCATCCAGAATACCGCGCACGGCATCGGCGATGGGTTCGTCATGGTCGCCGCCGTCTACCAGAACGGTGAACAGGGCGGTGATGGGGCCAGCCTGCCTGCCATCGGGCAGGATGGGGCCGGGTCCGGCGCGCTCCAAAAGCTTGGGCAGTTCGGTAAAGACGGTGGGGGTGTAACCCTTGGTCGTCGGCGGCTCGCCTGCGGCAAGGCCGATTTCGCGCTGGGCCATGGCGAAGCGGGTGACGGAGTCCATCAGGCACAGGACTTCCAGACCCTGATCACGGAAATACTCGGCCACGGCCATGGTCATATAGGCAGCTTGGCGGCGCTTGAGCGCGGGCTCGTCCGAGGTGGCAACCACAACGACGGCGCGGCGCAAGCCTTCTTCGCCCAGTGTCTCCTCGATGAACTCGCGAACCTCGCGGCCACGTTCACCGATCAGGCCCACCACAACCACGTCACAGGTGGCTTGGCGCGCCAGCATGGACAGCAGAACCGACTTGCCGACGCCCGAGCCTGCGAAGATACCCAGACGCTGGCCACGGCAGGTGGTGGTGAAGACGTCCATCGACCGCACGCCCAGATCCAGACGCTCGCCGACGCGGGCGCGCGAGTGGGCGGGGGGCGGCGAGGCTTTCAGCGTATAGGGCAGCGGACCTTGGGGCAGCGCGCCTTTGCCGTCGATAGGGTCGCCAAAGGCGTCGATAATTCGGCCCAGCCAGCCGATGGTCGGCTTTACCGATGCGGCAGCATCCAGAACCTTGATGTCGGCACCGGGGGCCACGCCCTCGACGGGACCATAGGGCATCAGAAGGGCTTTATTGTCGCGGAACCCGACGACCTCGGCGGGCAGCGGAGCCTGTCCACGGCGCGAGATTTCGGCCCTTGCACCGACCGCCAGACGCGACAGGCCGCCACGGCTTTCGATCAGCAGACCACTGACGCCCGCCACCTTTCCGGTAACCACAACAGGATCGATAGATTCAGCTGCGGAGATCAGGTTGCGCAACGACAGGCTTTCCGGAGAAGGCGAGAATTCAACCCGCGCGTTTGTCTTGGAAATGAATGTAAATTTTCATGGTTAATTGTCTGTAAATATTAAGTAGAGGTTTTCTGCGTAACGTAGTTATTACAGAAATAAAAGATTTCGAGCTGATATTGCGTTCTACAAACGGCGTTACTCAAACGAGCTGTGGCTGAGATCGGAAAATCAGAATGTTCAGAAAGAACCGCCAAGTCGCTGTGGACACCGGACGTCTCGAAGAACTTGAGCGCCGCATGGATGCAATCGGCCGATCTCAAGCTGTTATCGAGTTCGAGCTGAGCGGCATCATTATTGATGCCAACGAAAACCTGCTCAAGACCATGGGATACTCGCTGGACGAGATCCGCGGCCAGCATCACCGCATGTTTATGGATCCGGCAGAGGCGGCAACACCTGAATATGCGGCCTTCTGGCGTGAGTTGAACGAAGGCCGGTTCGTCGCCAAGAAGTTCCGCCGCATGGCCAAGGGCCAGCGCGAGGTTTGGCTGGAAGCTTCATACAATCCGGTGCTGGATGCCAATGGCCGCCCCTATAAGGTGGTGAAGCTGGCCATCAACATCACCGAGTCCGAACAGGCCGCCCGTCGTGCCGAGGCCGAGCGCAAGGCCGCCGAGGCCGCCCAAGCTGCGCTGGTCGATGCTCTGGCCGAGAACCTGTCGAAACTGTCGAGCGGCGACCTGCGGGCCACCATCGAAGCCCAGATGGAAGGGGCCCACCAGCGCGTGAAGGACGACTTCAACGGGGCAACGGCCAGCCTTCGCAGCACTCTGGATCAGGTTCTGGAAGCGGTCGCAGTGCTCAAGACCGGTTCCGAAGAAATCGCCAACTCGGCTGATGATCTTTCCCGCCGCACCGAACAACAGGCCGCAAGCCTGGAAGAGACGGCCGCGGCTCTGGACGAGATCACCGCCACGGTCCAACGTAGCGCCGAGGGGGCACGTCAGGCCTCCACCGCCGCTGTGGCTGCCCGCACCGAGACTGATCGCTCGGGCGAGGTGATGCAGAAGGCCCAGGCCGCCATGGACGGCATTAGCCGCCGTTCGGCCGAGATTGGCGACATTATCGGCGTGATCGACGAGATCGCCTTCCAGACCAATCTGCTGGCCCTGAACGCAGGCGTGGAAGCCGCCCGTGCAGGTGAAAGCGGTCGAGGCTTTGCGGTGGTGGCTTCGGAAGTCCGCACCCTTGCCCAACGTTCGGCAGAGGCCGCCAAGGAGATCAAGGCGCTGATCTCGGCCTCGGCGCACGAGGTGGCCGAGGGCGTGAAACTGGTCGGTGAATCGGGCCGCGCGCTGGAAACCATCGCCGCCAAGGTGGCCGAGATGGATGCGCTTGCCGCCGAGATCGCAGCTTCGGCTCAGGAACAGGCCACGGGTCTGGGACAGGTCAATGCCGCGGT
>JAEZHG010000316.1 GCA_023436945.1 Pseudomonadota bacterium
GGCTTGGATTCCAAGTGCGATGATGGGGATGGGGCCACAGGGGCTGAAAACCGGTCTGGAAGGCTGACGGCGGGGTGGCCGCCCATTCAGGCCGAGACCTGGTTCACCCAGTTGGAGACACTCGGGGAAATGCTGCTCAAGGCTGAGCCGCGTGTCGTCCTGATGCCGACTGACGAACAGATGGAAATCTGTAAGGCGGTGAAAGCCTCCATGCAGGTGCCGGAGGGGACCATCCTGTCCGGTGATGATCTGGTGGGCAGTGCCTATCCGGTGTGGACCAGTGTGCCTGTCTATCACAACGACGCCCTTTACGGGGCGATGGTGCTGCTGGCCCCTGCGGATCGTCCAGAGCCGGATGAGCGCGAGCGCGCACTGATACTGCAACTGGCCCGCGTTGCAGGTGATCTGGCGGCCGGTGTGGCGGCAGAACGCAAGGTCGTTGAAAAGAGCAAGATGCTCGACATGATCGAGGATATGTCGAGCGTCGGTTGGTGGCGCATCGACAAGACCAACGACACAACCATTTGGTCCAAGCGCGTCTATGAAATCCACGGCATGCAGCCGTCGGGTGTTATCTCTGTGGACGAGGGCGTGGGCTATTATCACCCCGATGACCAGAAGGTGCTGGACGAGGCGATCGACCACGCGCTGGCGACCGGAGAGGGTTATTGCCTGCGGCTTCGTCTGTTGCGCAAGGACGGCTCGCAGCGGATCGTGATCAGCCAGTCCTCGGCGGAGGTGGACTCTGCCGGTGAGGTGCGCGGTCTATTTGGCGTTTATCGCGATGTGACCGACGAAGAGGCGATGGTCAGCAAGTTGCGTCGCAACGAGGGGCGCTATCGTCTGCTGGCCGAGAATGTCAGCGATGTGATCACCCGCGTGAAGATGGACGGGTCGAGCAAATATATCTCGCCCGCGATCAAATCCATGCTGGGCTGGACGCTGGAAGAGATGAGCGGTCAGTCCACCGACTATGTTTATCACGAGGATCGCCCCAAGGTTCTGGCGGCGATTCAGGAGGCGGTGAAGACCGGCAAGCCGACCCGACTGGAGCACCGTGCGGTTCACCGTGACGGGCACGTGATCTGGGTCGAATGCACCTTCAAGGGCTTGCGTGACGACGAGGGGCAGCTTGACGATGTGGTGGTGGTTATCCGTGACGCCACACAGCGTAAGGCTCTCGAGATGGAAGTCATCGAAGCCAAGGAGCGCGCCGAGAGCGCGGCGGAGGCCAAGAGCGAATTCCTGGCCAATATGAGCCACGAGCTTCGCACGCCGATGACCAGTGTGATCGGCTATTCTGATCTGCTGAAGGCGTCGACGACATTGACGGAGAGCGAGCGGGAGTACGTTGAGCGTATCTCGTTCGCCTCCGAGGCGCTGTTGGGCGTCATCAACGACATTCTGGACTATTCCAAGCTGGAAGCGGGCGGGATCGAGATAGAGCCGCAGCCCTTTACCGTGCGCGAACTGTTCGAGAGCGCGGCGGCGATCGTCGAGAGCCAGTGTATGGCCAAGGGGCTGAAACTGGATGTGGCGCTGTCGCCCAGCCTGCCGGAGACTCTGGCGGGGGATATCGGGCGATTGCGTCAGGTGACGCTGAACTTCCTGTCCAATGCGGTGAAGTTTACCGCCTCTGGCGGCGTGACGCTGCGGGTCTATGGCGTGGAGACGCTGGATAACCGTTATCGGTTGAAGGTCGAGGTGAAGGATACGGGGATCGGGGTGTCTTCGGACAAGGCCGATCTGGTGTTCGGGCGCTTCTCGCAGGCGGATGCCTCTACCACGCGTGTCTATGGCGGCACGGGGCTGGGGCTGGCGATTTCTCGCCATCTGGTCGAGTTGATGGATGGCCGGATTGGCTATGACAGCGAACCGGGCAAGGGGGCGACATTCTGGTTCGATGTGCCGTTGGATTATGGTTTCGATATGCAGGTTCAAAGGGACCTGCAGCCGAAACTGGAAGGTGGTTTGGTCGGGCGTGTGCTGTTGACGGACGATGCGCCGGCGAACCGCGAGCTATTGTCGATCATTCTTGGGACGCTGGGTCTGGAGGTGCAGACGGCGTGCAACGGGGTGGAGGCTGTGGCAGCCGTGGCCCGCGAGCACTTCGATCTGGTGCTGATGGATGTGCATATGCCGGAGATGGATGGTCTGGCGGCGACGCGCGAGATCAGGCGCATGCAGAAGCCGGCGACACGCAGGCTGCCTGTGCTGGCGCTGACGGCCAATGTGCGGGCGGACCAGATTGCCAAATGTCTGGAAGCAGGGATGGACGGGCATCTGTCCAAGCCGATTCAGGTGAGCGAACTGGCGGCGGCGCTGAAGCACTGGTTGACGGTCGAGAATAGTTTGCCCGAGGTGGTGAACTTCTAAAGGACGGGGCCCTCGCGATGCGGGGGCCTTTTTCTTTTGGTGCGCCAATCGAAAGCGGCCAATGCGGGGAAAAATAAGGGATTGGTGAAGGGGAGGGGCTGTTTTCGCGCCTGTGGACGCTGATCGGCTAGTGTTTGGGTATGGCGGGAAATGGGGCAGCGGACGGCGGGACGGTCCAGCAGTGGCTGGATCAGGTTTTCGGGCAGCTTCAGGAACTGGTGGATCAGGCGATTGAGGTGCTGGTCGAGGCCGGGCCGCCAAAGGATGTGGCGGAAGCCGAGAAACGGGCGCGGGCGGTGGGCGTGATTGCGCGCACGGCCAAGGCGGTGGCGGCGTTGAAGACCCAGCCGAAGAGGACTTCGGGGGATGCGGAGGATGATATGGCCGGAAAAGGTGAAGTGATCGATGAGGCCGAGGAACAGCGACTGCGGGCTGAGCTCTTCGCTCGCGTCGATCGTCTTTTCGAGGTTGCCGAACAGAAGGGCTATGGTCCGAAGCCTGTTGGAGCAGGTGGAGGCCGAGCAGCTACGCAAGGTGTTGCTGACGACGCCGCAGGTGAGGCCCGAACAGGTTTGTAATCCACCCGACGAGGGGTGGCGGACATGGGTGTTGCTGGGCGGTCGTGGGTCGGGAAAGACGTTCGCAGGCGGGTTCTGGATGAACGAGATGGCGCGCAAGGGGGCGATGAATTTCGCGCTTGTGGGGCCTGCGTTTCATGATGTGCGCGAGGTGATGGTCGAGGGGCCGTCTGGACTGCGTGCGCTGGCGGGGCCGGACAATCGGCCGCGCTGGGAGGCCAGTCGCAGGCGATTGGTGTGGCCATCGGGGGCGGCGGCCTATGGGTTCTCGGCTGAGGACCCTGACAGTCTTCGTGGACCGCAGTTTCATGCGGCGTGGGCGGACGAGTTCTGTGCCTGGCGCGAGCCGGAAAAGGTTCTGAGCAATCTGAGGTTCGGATTGCGGTTGGGGGATGACCCCAAGCTGGCGGTGACGACGACGCCAAGGCCTATTGCGGCGCTCAGGCGGTTGTTGGCCGAGACGGGTGTGGTGACGAGCCGGCTATCGACACGGGACAATGAGGCCAATCTGGCCCCCGGTTTTCTGGGCCATCTGCGGGCGCTTTATGCGGGGACGCGGCTGGAGGCGCAGGAGATGGAGGGGCTGATTGTCGAGGCGGACGGTGCGCTGTTTCGGGCGGAGGATTTAGGCCGCGCGCGTGGCAGTGTGCCTGTGCGGTTGGAGCGCGTGGTGGTGGCGGTTGATCCGCCTGTGACGGCGCACGGCGATGCCTGCGGGATTGTGGTTTGCGGGCGTCGTGAAGGGCGGGCCTATGTGCTGGCGGACCGGACGGTACGGGGGATGTCTCCGGCGGGCTGGGCCAAGGTTGTGGCCGGTGTCGCGGGTGAGTTTGAGGCTCAATGTGTGATCGCGGAGGCCAATCAGGGGGGCGAGATGGTTCGCACCTTATTGGCGCAGGCGGAATGTCCGGTGGCGATCAAGCTGGTGCATGCGTCGCGGTCCAAGAAGGCGCGGGCGGAGCCTGTGGCGGCGCTTTATGAGCAGGGGCGCGTGGTTCACTGCGGGGCGTTTGCGGCGCTGGAAGAAGAGTTGATGGCGATGGGGGCAGAGGCGCTGGGGCACAGTCCGGATCGGGCGGATGCTCTGGTGTGGGCGGTGACGCATTTGCTGTTGGCGGGAAGAAGTATGCCTCGTGATTGGCGCCCGGTT
>JAEZHG010000052.1 GCA_023436945.1 Pseudomonadota bacterium
GCGCGGTGGCTACCGCCATCGGTTCGCTGTCGTGGATTTTCGCGACGCCGGACGAGCCGATCTATTTCCTGGTCCTGCGCGGCATCATCATGGGCGTCGCCTTCTCGGCAAACGTCATGTTCGGCATGTCGATGCTGAACGACGCGATGGAACTGGATGCACACCGTACCGGTATGCGCCGTGAAGGCCTCTATGCCGCCTTCTACAGCTTCGTCGAAAAGTTCGGTTACGCCCTTGGTCCGGCAGCCGTTGGCGCGGCCCTCAGCATGGCGGGCTTCGACAAGACGGCCCGTGTGACGGCTGAAAACTACGATGCTGTCCGTCAGGCTGCGCTTCTGGGTGTCAGCTACATCCCGACGGCCTGCGCGATCATCGCTGTGATCCTGCTGTCCATGTACGGGCTGAACGAGAAAGAGCTGGCGAAGGCTCGCGCCACCAGCAAGCTCCAAGAGTAAAAGAACTCAAATCCACAAATAATATCCGACCACCGATAATAATCTTTAAACATAAAGAACGGTGGTCGGAACGTTGTCTAGGCTCTCTGTCATGTGGCGGCGAGAAGGGGAAGTTTTGCCGATGTCAAAGTTGAATAAAGTTTCAGTTGGGTTGATTGCCCTGCTGTCTAGCGTTTCTACCGTTGCTTTGGCTCAAGAGGCTCAGCCTCAAGAGGAAGTCTCTCGCCTTGACGAGATCGTTGTGACTGCCCGTAAGGTCAGCGAACGTGCTCAAGACGCACCTGTTGCCGTTAGCGCCCTGAGCGCAGAGGCTCTGGAGCGCAAGTCCATTGAGGGTCTGGAAGACGTGGCCGCACAGGTCGTCGGCTTCTCGTTCGAGAACTACTCGGGCGGCCTCGGTGCGCCGACCATGCGCGGCATGACCCAGACCCGTCTGACCAATCCGGTCCAGAACGTCGCCACCTTCCTGGACGGTGCCTATCTGCAGCGCTCCTATATGCTGGACGCCTCGCTGGTCTCGATGGAACGCGTCGAAGTCATCAAGGGCCCGCAATCGGCGACCTATGGCCGTAACGCCTTCTCGGGTGTCGTGAACTATGTGCTGAAAGAGCCGGGCGATGTCTTCTCGGGCAACGTCTCGACCACCATCGGCAGCGATGATCGTCTGGACTATGGCTTCAGCGTCGATGGCCCGCTGGTCGAAGGCGTCCTGAATGGCTTGCTGGCTTACGGCTATAGCGAGTTCGACGGCACGTGGGAAAACCAGCACGCTCTGGCCAACGAAAAGGGTGCCAACACCCGTGGCAACCTTGGCGGCTACGAGAAGGACGCTTGGCTGGCCAAGCTGAAGTTCACCCCGCACGACCGTATCAGCATCGGCCTGACCTATCTCCGTAACGAGATGGATAACGAAACCCAGCCGAACTACGTACTGGGCACCTCTTCGCCGACCTCGACCGTCAACTCGCTGAACTGCTCGCCTCTGCCGGCTATCGGTGCGACCACCGGTGTTGAAAATCGTCTGTTCTGCGGTGAGTTCTCGCCCAATCCGGTTATCGTTCCGGGCACGCAGCGCAAGGACGGCATCGTGATCGACCCGCGCCAATACGGTGCGCGCGGTATGTCGGAAGTCAAAATCGCCAATGTCGAGTTCTATGCAACCGACGACCTGACGCTGTCCTACCAGTACAGCAACACCTTCGGTGACGTGTCGTCGCGCGGCGGTGGCGGCTATGACCCTGAACACCCGACGCTGGACGACGCAGCCTTCGCAGCCATGTCTGCGGCTGATAAGGCTCTGTACGGCGGCTATGTGAACATGGTTTCGACCGACTCGCAGCCGATCGGCTATCTCGAAGGCAAGCAGCACGACATTCGCGTTGTTTACACCGGCTTTGACCGTCTGCGTCTGAGCGCAGGTGTCAACATGTGGGAAGTCGAGACTGCAGAACAGGCTCGCACCGAGGTTGGCCTGAAGAACACCATGAACGACATGGTCATTCTTCAGCAGTTCACCGACCTGCTGCGTTCTGAAGAAGGCATCAGCTACTTCGCTTCGGCCGAGTTCAATGTGTCGGACAAGTTCAAGATCGCCGTTGAAGGCCGCTACACCGACGAGACCCAGGCCCTGAACGACTTCCGCGCCAGCGTTGCCAACCGCAACAATGACCGCGGCTACTATCAGGAACGCGACTTCACCTACTTCACCCCGCGTCTGACCGCTGACTACAAGCTGTCCGACAACAACGTGCTCTATACCTCGATCGGTAAGGGCGTGAAGGCTGGCGGTTTCAACGGTGGTCCGTACTTCTTCGCCTCGCAGTGCCCGCCTTCGCCGACCGCACTGACCTGCCCGAACGGTATGAACACCGCCCAGCAGTCGTATGAGCCGGAAGAAAACTGGACCTACGAAATCGGCTCGAAGAACGACTTCCTCGACCGCACCCTGCGTCTGAACGTCTCGCTGTTCTACGTTGATTGGTCGAACCTGCAGATCACCGCAGCACGTCACGACACCGGCGTGGCTCCGGGGCTGCCGTCGCCGTCGCTGATGTCGAACGTCGGTGGTGTGGAAGTGAAGGGCATCGAGGTTGAAGGTCAGTGGATGCCGACCAACAACATCCGCGTCGACTACGGCGTGTCCTACTCGAACGCGACCTACACCGACGACTCGGTTTCGTTCCGCTTTGCCAACGCCCAGAACTGCGATGGCATCGTCTGCCCGACCGCAGCTCAAGGCACCGGCATCGGTGGTAACCAACTGGAGCGCAGCCCGGCTGTAGAGGCCCAACTGGGTCTCGAATATTCCGACAGCCTGTCGAACGGCTGGGACTGGTATGTTCGCGGTGACGCTGACTACCGCTCCAAGCAGTATGTGGACGAGTTCAGCCTGGCATGGGCTCCGGCCCGTACCCTGATCAACCTGCGTGCAGGTCTGACGGCCGGTCGCTACACCGCCCAGATATGGGCCAAGAACCTGTTTGACGAGCAGTATGTCTCGAACGCCATCTTCACCATCGGTGTTGCAGGCGGTCGCTCGGCAGGTTACGTGCCGTTCCTCGGCGAGCGTCGCACCGTCGGCGTGACCCTGAAGGCCAGCTTCTAAGTCCAGTAGCGTTGTAAAAGAGAAGCCCCTGCTGCGGTAATCGCGGCAGGGGCTTTTTTCTTAGACCATATCCAACGACAGATGCCGGTATCGGGCAGAGGTTGGACGTGGTCTCTTGCCCTCACTCCATTGGCGCAGAAAATCGATCAGCACGGCATTTGTCTCGAACAGGGCAGGGCGCTGTGCCTCGGCCTTGTGGCCCTCTGACAGACGGCAGATCAGACCGCCAAAATAGTGATCGACGCCTTGGCCGATGACCTGCCAGCGATCACCACCACTTCCCGTTTCATAGCCCGCGATGTGCTGTCGCCAGTCGTCGATAAAGCCCGGCAGGATGTCCTGTGTACCTGTGACCGTCAGGGCTGGCAGCTGCACGGTTTCCCATGCATTGAGCGGTACCAAACCCTCGCGCGGAGCGGGAGGCGACACAGTAATCACGGCGCTGACTGCGGGATGGGGGGTGGCCGTGGCGGGCTGATTGACGGATTGCACCACCGTGGCACCGGCAAGGGACATGGCTACCACGGCGCCGAAGGAATGGCCCATGGCGCAGACCCTTTGCCAGTCAGGCCTGACACCCAGCTCAGCACAGGCGTTCTCTATCGCTGCGGTGTGCTGGAGCGGCAGAGACAGATCCGCAACGCGGCTGTTGAACAGGCCTTGCGCGGGTATTCTGTCAGGATCAGCAGGGCCGCCCGCATCCAGATGGTCGACGGCCATCACCACAGAGCCAGCATCCGCAACGGGCTTTAGCATCGCGTCGTAGAGGTCGGCGGTAGAGTTGGCACCATGCGAGAACAGCACCACAGGCAAGGGATTGGCTTGCGGTGTCGGCGCAATGATCCGCACGCGGGTTGATCGTCCATCCGGGTGGGACAGCAAAACGGATCGAGCGAATGCGGTATGCGCAAAAGCCTTGAGTGGCATGGCCATCAAGGCGGCACCGGAAAACAACAGGCCTCTTCGGTTCATCATGGGCTCCTGAAACGATCTGGAACCTATGCTGCATGGTGATGGGTGCGTTCGGTTCCCATCCACGCGATTGGCCGACTGGTGGATGAAGCCAAACAAGTCGCGAGCGGGTTCGATTGTGCGGGTTTCATATCCTTATGACCCGCGCCTCATCCTATCTCGACCGTCGTCAACTTCTGGCAGCCGTGGCTGCTACGGCGGGTGTGCTGCCGCTAAACAGCGCCTTTGCAGTAGAGGGCCAGCCCGTCCTTATGAAACTGTCGGGCGGTGGTCGCGGCATCGCTTGGCCAAGGCCTGACGCCGGATTGCCGCACGATCTTGCCAGCCAACTTGTCGGGATTTCTCAAGCCCATGGTCATCGGGCCTTGCTGGTCTGGCACAGGGGCGAGCTGTTGCTCGAGGACTATGGGGCAGACGACAGTGCCGATACCGCAATGCCCGGCTTCTCGATGGCCAAGACGGTACTGGCCCTGATGTATGGCGCGGCATGTGACCGAGGGATAATTTCAAGCCTTGAAGAGCCCGTTTCGGTCCAAATCCCTGAATGGCGTGATGATCCGCGCGGGAAACTGACGCCTCGGCAATTGCTTCAGATGCGCAGCGGGCTGAAGCTCTATTCTCTCGCACGCGGTGAGCCGGAGGCCATGATCATGGCGAGCGGAACGCGTGCGACTGAGACGGCTCTGGCCACGCCCTTGGACAGCGCGCCGGACAGCCGCTTCCTTTATGCCAATGTGAACAGCCAGATCGCAGGCCTCTATCTGTCACGCGCCATCATGGCCCATACGGGGCTGACCTATGCGCAGGCCCTGGAGACGTGGCTGCTTAAGCCCATGGGCGTTGGCGAGATCAATATCGAGTATGAGCGCGAGGGCGGTCATCAGCGTTATTTCGCTGGGATACATGCTTCGCCGCGCAACTGGCTGGCATTGGCGCTTGCTGTACTCATACCCCGCGAACAGGGCGGGGCGGTCAGCCGGAACTGGCTTGAGACCCTGTCGGCACCATCACTACATCCCCAGTACGGCCTGCATATCTGGCGCGGTCAGGCATGGCAGGCCCAGCGTCATTATGGTGATCCCTCGGGCATGACAGTGCCGACACTGGAGCCCTATATCGCCGAGGATATGCTGGTTCTGGACGGTGCAGGGGGACAGAGGGCCTATGTTTCGGCCAGCCGTCAGTTGGCGATTGTTCGCATGGGCCAGCCATCATGGACGTGGGAGGATTCCGCCCTGCCAAACCTTGTCACCCGCTATCTCGATCAGGGTTGAACCTCCGTCACGCGAACATTTCCCATCTGAAGGATGGCTCGTCCCGCAGCTTGGCTAAGCTTCTTTTCCTAAAGGGAAGAGGATTGTCATGCTTCGTTATGCCGTTTCGCTGGCTGCAATGGCCGCAGTGACCATGGGATGCGCGCCTGTAATGGCGTCGGAACCATGGGATGACGAGGCCGTCTATCAGCGTCGTTTCGAGGAAAACCGCGGCGCTCCGCGTGAGGGCTATGATACTCTGGAACCTGTTGCCGGTGTTCAGGGCAGACTGCCTGTGCGCGCCCGACCGACCATTCCGACAGCCAGTCTCGATGCGGCAGAAGCCTATGCTGCCAGCCACAACAGTCAGGCGTTTCTGGTCTGGCGTGATGGACAGTTGGAGCGCGCCACCTATTTCGGTGACGCCGATGCCGAGACCAAAATCATCTCGCGCTCCATGGCCAAGCCACTGTCGTCGCTGGCGATTGGCCGCGCCATCGAAATGGGCAAAATCGCCTCTCTGGACCAGAAGGTCAGCGACTTCATCTACGAGTGGAAAGACACCAAGCGCGGCGAAATTCTGGTCCGTCACCTGCTGGATATGAGTGCAGGTCTGCTGGCGCAGTCGCAAAGCTCCGAGCCGTCCAATATCTGGAGCCGCACCTATCTGCACCCGCGCCATGACGAGATCATCATCGCCGAATACCCGCTGACCCACGCACCGGGCACCAGCTACAACTACAACAATGCGACTGCCGATCTTGTGGCCGTGGTTATCGAGCGCGCAACGGGTGTGCGTTATGGCGACTTCGTCTCTCAGGAAGTCCTGAAGCCGATCGGTGCCATGGGCGGCGATATCTGGGTTAACCGTCCGGGCGGGACGGCCCACTCGGGCTGCTGCATCCTGCTTCCGGCGGAAAGCTGGATGCGCATGGCGGTGCTGCTGATGCAGGACGGCGTATGGGAAGGCCGCCGTCTTCTGCCGGATGGCTATGTGCAAGAGATGCGCACACCCACCAAGGCCAACCCCTATTACGGGCTCGGCGTCTGGGTGGCTGGCGAATACACCCAGCGTCGCGGTTTTGCAGGGCCGAACGTTCCGGGCGGCGTGCTGCACAGCCAGCCCTATAAGGCTGATGATGTCAGCCTATTCGACGGCAACTCCAATCAGGTTGTCTATATGATCCCGTCGCAAAATCTGGTGGTTCTGCGTATGGGCCATGCCCCGCAGCGCAATCCGGAGTGGGACAACTCCATCCTGCCGAACCTGATTTTGGATGGTATCGCGTCCAGCCAATAATCGTCTCTGCCGACAGGCGGATACCAGCCCTCCCTTCGGGGAGGGCTTTGTCGTTCAGGCCTGACCGTAGGGTGAGCATTCGCTTCTGCGAGGGCGCGAACCCAATGGGTCTTTGATTATCTACGCTCAATGATTTCAGGGGCTTGCCTGCGGTCCTTTGGCTTTAGAGCGAATGAGCGCAGGGTTGTAACTTAAGGATACGCCTTCCCATGAGCATACTGCGCGAACTGCCAGAGTTTGACTTTGTGATCCCTGTGCTCGTGGTCGGGGCGGGGGCTTGCGGGCTGACGGCGGCGATGGCGGCGGCGGATGGCGGGGCCGAGGTGCTGGTGCTGGAGCGCGATGCGTCACCGCTGGGCTCGACCTCGATGTCGACGGGTATGATTCCGGCACCGGGTTCGGCTGAACAGGCGGCTGCGGGCATCGACGACAATCCCGAACTGTTCGTGCAGGACATGATCCGCAAAACAGAGGGCGGGGTGAATGTCGAGCTGGCGCGCCTTTTGGCAAACGAGGCCGTCGAGACGATTAGCTGGCTGCGCGACAAGCACGGCGTGCCGTTCATCCTGATCGACGACTACATCTATCCGGGCCACAGCCGTATGCGGATGTTCGCTACGCCGAAACGTTCGGGGGCCGAGCTTCAGGCTGCACTCGAAGCGGGCGCGACCAACGCAGGCGTCAGCGTTCTGACCGAAGCGACCGTGCGCCATCTTTATGTGGATGCCGATGACCGCGTGCGTGGCGTGCGGATCGAGCGTCCCGATGGTTCGTTCGAGGATATTGGCTGCGAGAGCCTGATCCTTGCCTGCTGCGGCTATGGCGGCAATCCGGACTTGGTTCGTCGCTACATCCCCGAGCTTGGCGACATCCAGTACCACGGCCATTCCGGCAATCAGGGCGATGCCGTCCTGTGGGGCGAGGAGCTGGGCGCGGCGCTAGCCGACATGGACGGGTATCAGGGCCACGGTGGTCTGGCGGCGGGCTATGGCGTGCCGATCCTGTGGCCGCAGATCATGGAAGGCGGCTTCCAGATCAATGCCGAGGGCAAGCGTTTCTCTGACGAGAGCAAGGGATATTCCGAACAGGCGGCCAAGGTCAGCGTCCAGCCGGGTGGCTATGCATGGACCATCATGGACGAGCGCCTGCACACCCTGATGATGAAGTTCGAGGATTATCGCGATGCACTGGATGCGGGCGCGGTCCAGACGGCGGACAACATCGAGCATCTGGCCGAGATTACCAGCACCCCGCTGGAGGCCCTGCGCCAGACCATCCTCGCCGTAGAGGCCGCCACGCGCGGTGAGGCAGAGGACGAGTTTGGCCGTAACTTCACCGGAAAGCCTGTCCTTCAGGCACCTTATCGCACGGCCAAGGTGGTGGGGGCACTGTTCCACACTCAAGGCGGTCTGGATGTCGATGCGGAGGCGCGTGTGAAGCGCGCGGACGGCACGACCTTCCCCAACCTGTTCGCGGGCGGCGGTGCGGCGCGTGGCGTTTCTGGCTCGGGTCCGGCAGGCTATCTGGCAGGCCATGGCCTGTTGACGGCGACGACACTGGGCAAGCTGGCGGGACGTGCGGCAGCAAGACAGGTGGTGGAAGGCTGATCAACTCAGCAGCCGGACAGCTTATGCAAACTTGGCCTGGTTTCCATTGATATGGAAACTATGGCTAAGCTGGGCGTTACGAGGTCTGGCGCGGGATTTTTCCCTGACAGTGTATTTGCACCGCCAATGTGAGGGAAAGATATGAAACTGGCCTATCGACTGGCAGCTATCCTTGTTGCCGCTCCGCTCATTGGTGTCGTGCTGCACGACGAGGCCAAAGCCCAGACACAGTGTCCTGTCGGTACTGCAGCGGGAAGTGCGACGTGCGCGCCGGACAACAATGGCTATGCCCAGCCGTCCGCCCCTCCGGTGTATCGAGAAACTCTGGACGGCTTCGGTGGCTTTGCGTTCAACGTCGATACGGGCGAGGTCTATAAATCCTCTGAGCCGGGCACTTCGATCGAACGCAGCTCCCAGCGCGCTTTGATCAGTTGCCGCCAGCCATTGCACGATCCGGAATGGAGCATGACCGTCAGCCCCTATCCGGACGCGCGATGCGAGCCTCTGTTTGCGTGGCAGAATGGCTGTGCGGCTGTGGCATCGGGCAAGGACGGTGCTCTGGCGCGCTACTTCGCGGTCAAAGCCCGTGACGCGCGTTCGGCCCGTGCAGAGTCCATGCGCGCCTGCCAGTCGAGTGCGGCAAGCTGCATGATCGTGCATGACGCCGTTTGCACACAGCGCACTACGCGTATCCGCGAACGCTAGGCTTGGTAGGGAAGATGATTTTTCTTCCCTGTCGAAAAACCTAGCAAAGTGGCTTGTCTTCTCCGCAATACCAATTGATATAGAAATAGATCATTTAGTGAGTTGCGGAGGGGCAAGTGCACGCAGATCCCAACCTTTACGACTATTGGCCCTATCAGAACCGGCCAAAGGTCGTGTGGCCCGAAGGCAAGAAGCTGGCCTTCTGGATCGCGCCGAACATCGAATATTACGAGTTCGATCCGCCCAAGAACCCGCAGCGTGCGGGCTGGCCCAAGCCGTCACCGGATGTGGTGGGCTATTCGCAACGTGACTGGGGCAACCGCGTCGGCCACTGGCGTCTGATGGAGATGCTGGACCGCTATAATATGCGCGGCTCCATCTCGCTCTCGCCGGCCCTGATCGACCACCATCCCGAAATCATCGAAGCCTGCGTCGAGCGGAACTGGGAGTTCTTCTCGCACGGTATCTACAACACCCGTTACTCCTACGGCATGGACGAGGCGCAGGAACGCGCCATGATCCAGGACTCCATCGACACCATCCAGAAGGCGACGGGCCAGCGCATCCGTGGCTATCTGGCTCCGGCCCTGACGCACACCGAGCGCACGCTGGACCTGATCGCGGATATGGACTTCTGGTACACCTGCGACCTGTTCCAGGACGACCAGCCCCAGCCGGTGAAGACCAAGTCCGGCAAGCTGATGTCGATGCCATACTCACTCGAAGTGAACGACGTCATCACCTATGGCGCACAGTCGATGGACCCGTGGCGCTATGCCGACATCCTGAAGCGCCACTTCGACCAGCTTCTGGAAGAGGGCGACGAGAGCGGCACGGTCATGTGCATTCCGCTGCACGCCTATCTGGTCAGCCAGAGCCACCGCGTGCGCCCGTTCGAAGAGGTACTGAAACACATCACCAGCCATTCGGACGATGTGTGGATCACGACGGCCGCCGAGATCGCTGGCTATTACCGCGAAACCTACTGGGATCAGGCCAAGGGCGATGTGGCATCGCGCGGTCTGGCCACCGGCGGCACGGGCTTTAGCGGGGAGGGTGCCAAATGAGCCTGCCTGAAGATTACCTGACCTATCCAAAGCGCGCCTATGGCATGGACCAATCGCTGTATGCATGGCGTCAGCAGGCCCAGCGCGAAAAGATCAACTGGCCGGAAGACAAGGCCGTTGCGGCGATGGTGGTCGTGCCGATCGAGCACCACACCCTGACCCCCACGGGTAAGCCGTTCAAACATCCGGGCGCGATGGTCACGGCCTATCCGGACCTTCGTCACTATACGACGCGTGACTACGGCAACCGTGTGGGTGTGTTCCGCATCCTAAAGGCGCTGAAGTCGGCGGGTGTGAAGGCTGTGTTTCCGGTCAATGCCAACCAGCTTGAGCGCCTGAAGCCGCTGGTGGATGCCATTCTGGCGGATGGTCACGAGATCGCGGCCTATGGGCTTTCGACGGACCACATCCACTATGGCGCGCTGGAGCGCGAAACCGAGGCCGAATGGGTGGCCGAGGTGCGTTCCCGCTTCGATGCGGCTGGCCTGAAGCCGCGTGTGTGGATGAGCCCTGCGCGTCAGCAGTCCTTCAATACGCTGGAACTGGTGCGCGAAGCCGGTTTCGATATCTGCCTCGACTGGGAACAGGACGATGTGCCTGTGGCTATGCAGACGGCAGCAGGCGAGATCACCGCTGTTCCGCTGTCGAACGAGATCGACGACCGCAACATCCTGATCGAAAAGCGCCAGTCCGAAGACGTTTGGGCGCGCCAGATCCTGGAAGCCATCGACTATCTTAAGTCTGAAAAGGACCGCTTCGGTGGTCGCTCGATCGGCTTCACCCTGACGCCCTATGTGTCGGGCCAGCCGTTCCGCATGCATGCGGTTCGCAAGGTTCTGGATGCCATCGGTGCCGATGCCGAGGTCTGGAGCGCAACAGCCACCGAGATCGTCGAGGCGGCGCGTTAAAATCCCTCCCCGGGGCTGTCACGAGCGGTGACGGCAAATGAAAACGGCGGGTGGATTTCTCCAGCCGCCGTTTTTGTATCTGTCTGGCGGATTAGGCCAGACGGGG
>JAEZHG010000145.1 GCA_023436945.1 Pseudomonadota bacterium
GCGTCGAATCCTACCGGATCGGCGCCGTTGGCGTCTGCGGCATCTGGCACCGGTGGCCACCGCAGTCCGGTAATGCGTCAGTTCGAACTGATCGAGGCCGTAAAGGCCTATGATCCGACCGTAGACGAGGCCCTGCTGAACAAGGCCTATGTCTATGCGATGAAAATGCACGGCTCGCAGTTGCGGGCCTCGGGCGATCCCTATTTCGCCCACCCGATCCAGGTCGCAGGCATCCTGACCGACTATAAGCTGGATACGGCGACGATTATCACCGCACTCCTGCACGATGTGGTCGAGGATACCTCGGCGACCCGCGACGACATTGCCGAAATGTTCGGCGAGGAAATCGCTGTGCTGGTCGAGGGCGTGACCAAGCTTTCGCGACTGGAGCTTCAGGCCGAGCACACGCGTCAGGCTGAAAACCTTCGCAAATTCATTCTCGCCATTTCGCGCGATGTGCGGGTGCTGCTTGTCAAGCTGGCAGACCGTCTGCACAACATGCGCACGCTGCAATATGTGAAGCCTGAAAAGCGCGAGCGTATCAGCCGTGAAACGCTGGAAGTCTATGCGCCGCTGGGCCGTTCGATCGGTATCCACTCGATCGCGTCCGAACTGGAAGAACTGGCTTTCGAGCATCTGAACGCCACGGCGCGCACGGCTATCATGCGCCGGCTTGAAGCACTGAAGCTTGAACATGGCAGCGCGATTACCCGCGTTTCCAGCGAAATCGAGCGCGTGCTGGCCGAGGGCGGCCTGAAGGCCCGCGTTAAGGGGCGTGAAAAGACGCCTTATTCGATCTGGCGCAAGTTACAGCGAAAGACGGTCGGCTTCTCGTCCCTGTCGGACATCTACGGCTTCCGCGTCATCGTCGATAGCGAAGATGAATGTTATCGCGCGCTCGGGATCATCCACCGCATCTGGCCGATGGTGCCGGACCGGTTCAAGGATTTCATCTCGACGCCGAAGTCGAACAACTATCGCTCGCTGCACACCACGGTCATCGGCCCTGCCGGTATGAAGATCGAGATGCAGATCCGCACCGAGGTGATGGATCGCGTGGCAGAGGACGGTGTGGCTGCCCACTGGCGCTACAAGAACAAGTCCTACGGTCTGGATCGCGAGGCCATGGCCGCAGACGGTGGCCGCGACCCGCTGTTGAACCTGCGCCACCTTGTTCAGGTGGTCGAACACGGCGAGGGCGGGGAAGACTGGGTCGAGCACGCTAAGCTGGAGATGTATCTCGAGCAGGTGTTCGTGTTCACGCCCAAGGGCAAGCTGATCACCCTGCCGCGTGGGGGCATGCCGCTGGACTTTGCCTATGCCGTCCACACCGACGTGGGTGACACGGCGGTTGGCGTGAAGGTCAATGGCGAACTGAAGCCCATGCGCACCGCCCTTCAAAACGGCGATGTGGTCGAGGTTATTCGCGGCTCCAAGGCCGAGGTGCCGACCGACTGGCGTAGCCTGACCGTGACGGGCCGCGCCCGTTCTGCCATCCGCCGCCATATCCGTGTTGCCGAGCGTGAAGAGTTCATCCGTCTGGGGCGTGTGTCGCTGGAGCAAACTCTGGCCCAGCATGAGAAGTCTCTGAAGGATGTGACGCTCAAGTCTGCTTTGGAGACCCTTACGGTTGCCACCGAGGAAGATTTGTTCGATGCCGTGGGCCGTGGCCGTATTCCGGTCTCGCGTGTGGCTGAGATCCTGTTCCCCGCGCTGAAGGGACTGGTCGCCAGCCATGGCGAGCGCAAGAAGATCGAGACGGCTTCGGCGCGTCTGTTCGTTCGCGGGTCGGGCCTTACACCAGGCGTCAGCATCCACTTTGGCGAGTGCTGCTGCCCTGTGCCGGGGGACCGTATTGTCGGTATCCACGAGCCGGACACGGGTCTGACCGTCCACACCATCGATTGTCAGATGCTGGCCGACTATGCCGATGACGACAGCGTCTGGCGTGACATGCAGTGGACGCCGCAAGCCGAAACCGATGCCATTGGCTCGGTGCGTCTGCGGGCAACGATCCAGCACGCACCGGGGGCCTTGGGTCAGGTGGCCACGACGATTGGCGAGGCAGGGGGCAATATCCTCAACCTGTCCATGTCGCACCGCCAGCACGACTTCTTTGACGTCGAACTGGATGTCGAGGTGAAAGATGCCCGCCACGCCACCATGATCGTGGCCGCGCTGCGGGCCAATCCGAAGGTAGATGTGGTCGACCGCGTTCGCGGTTGACCTGACCTCTCAAAACAGGATCGGGAACAGCCCATGGATGACGAGCAACGCCGCGCCGCCAATGCCGCACAGTTGGCCTCGCCATCCTACAGGATGGCTGCGACCGATCCTGATTTCCTGCTTGGCGATTCCATGCGCGGCGTTCGTTTCCAGATGGAATACGCCAAGTCCGAAGAGGCACTCAGGGCTTGGGGCGTTCGCTCCACCATTGTTGTGTTCGGCAGTGCCCGCGTGCGTGAAGGCCACCGTTGGTACGACGAGGCGCGCCGTTTCGGACAGATCGCGTCAGAGCAGGGCGGAGCCATTCGCGGCACTATCGGCCAGCCGCGTGACAATGTGATCGCCACAGGCGGTGGTCCCGGCATTATGGAGGCCGCCAATCGCGGGGCTGCCGATGCCGGTGCGCCGTCCATCGGCTTTAATATCACCCTGCCGCACGAGCAGTTTCCGAACCCCTATTCGACACCTGAACTGACGTTCCAGTTCCACTATTTCGCTATGCGCAAAATGCATCTTGCGATGCGGGCCAATGCGCTGGTGGTCTTCCCTGGCGGGTTCGGGACGCTGGACGAGATGTTCGAAATCCTGACCCTGCGCCAGACAGGTAAGGCTCCGGCCATCCCGATCGTGCTGTTTGACGAAGCCTATTGGCGCTCGATCATCAATTTCGAGGCGCTGGCCGAGCATGGCATGATCAATCCGGCGGATATGGATCTGTTCGCCTTTGCCGATGACGCCGAGACCGTGTGGCAAAAGCTGCTGGAAGGCGGCTTGGCCCCCAATGAGAACATTGAATAGACGCTGTGACTTGAGACAACGGGCGGGCAGGGCTATGGACGGCGTTCATGAACACTGAAGATGTCTTGAACGAGTTCCGCGACGCTGGCGCCCTGCGCGAGGGTCATTTTGTCCTTTCTTCGGGTCTGCACAGCCCCGTTTTCCTCCAGAAGAACCTCGTGTTCATGGATGGCGAGCGTTGCGAGCGTCTGTGCAAGGCACTGGCCGAGAAGGTTGTGGCAACGGTAGGTCCTGTTGACGCGGCGATTTCGCCTGCGGTCGGCGGCATCATACCGGGCTATGAAACCGCAAAGCACCTGAAGGTTCGCTCGATGTATGTCGAGCGCGTGGACGGCGAGTTCAAACTGCGTCGCGGCTTCTCGGTCGAGCCGGGCGAGAAGATCGTCATGGTCGAAGACATCGTCACCACCGGTCTTTCTTCGCGCGAATGCATCGAAGCCATCAAAAAGGCGGGCGGCGATGTGATTGCTGCGGCCTGTATTGTTGACCGTTCGGGTGGCCGTGCGGATGTGGGCGTTCCGCTGATCGCACTGGCGACCATGGACGTTCCGGCCTATCCGGCCGATGCTCTGCCGCTAGAACTGGCTGCGCTTCCGGTTGAAGATCCGGGCAGCCGCCGCCTCTCCAAGTAAGGATTTAGATGATGACCCGTCGCGTTCGCCTTGGCGTAAATATCGATCACGTCGCCACGGTGAGAAACGCGCGCGGCGGGGCACATCCCGATCCGGCCCGTGCCGCAGAGCAAGCGCTCGCGGCAGGGGCTGACGGCATTACCGCGCACCTTCGTGAAGACCGTCGCCACATCACCGATGCCGACATCGAGGTGCTGAGCGCCCTTTGCCGCCGCGCCGAGCGTCCACTCAACTTTGAAATGGCCGTCACCGACGAGATGGTGGCCATTGCGCTTCGCCATAAGCCGCATGCGGCCTGTCTGGTGCCGGAGCGCCGCGAGGAAGTCACGACCGAGGGCGGTCTGGCCGTCGCGGGACATGAGGACCGTATCAAGCCTGCGGTTCAGGCTTTGGCCGATGCGGGCATCCGTGTTTCGCTGTTTATCGAACCTTCGGAAGAACAGGTTGCCGCTGCCGCTGCTGTCGGTGCGCAGGTCGTCGAGTTCCACACGGGCCGTTATTGCCACCAGCGTGCGGGTGAGCGTGCGGTTGAGTTCGCGCGTCTGAAAGCCGCCTCGGAACAGGCCCATGCACTGGGCCTGGAAGTCCATGCGGGCCACGGTCTGGACTATGCGACCGCCGCCGAGGTGCTGGCGATCCCCGAGATCATGGAACTGAACATCGGCCACTTCCTTATTGGTGAGGCCGTGTTTGTCGGTCTGGACGCCGCCATCCGTCGGATGCGCGCTGCAATGGATACGGCATTGAACGCATGATTATCGGTATCGGCTCGGACCTCTGCGATATCCGTCGCATTCAGGAAACGCTGGATCGCTTCGGGGACCGCTTCAAAAACCGCGTTTTTACCGAGATCGAGCGCACCCGATCTGACCGCAAGGCCGAACCGGCTTGGAGCTATGCCAAGCGTTTCGCCGCCAAGGAGGCCTGTGCCAAGGCCTTGGGCACCGGTATCCAGTCCGATGTCTATTGGCGCGATATGGGGGTGGTGAACCTGAAGTCAGGACAGCCGACGCTGCAACTGACAGGAAATGCCGCTGAGCATCTGAAGCGCCTTATGCCCGAAGGTCATGAGCCGCGCATCCATCTGACGATGACCGACGAATACCCCTATTCTCAAGCATTCGTAATAATCGAAGCCTTGCCCGCTGTGTCACCAGAGGTTACGGCTCGCGGTTGAGCCCCGCACAAAGCGGGGGATTCGAGCAGACTATGAGCGACGACCCCAAGGCAGTAGCTGGACAGGAAAATGTGAACCTCGAAGAGGTGAAACGTCCGGTCTGGAGTGATGAAGGTGATGCCCCGTTCGATATGGGCGACGATCCCGAGGCACTCGATAGCGAAAAGCCGATTTATGCGCCCCGGCGCCGGAAGAAGGCCAAACGAGTGACCGAGAAAAAGTCCGCAGCTAATGAAACCGTAGAGATCATCAAAACGGTCGTCATTGCGCTTCTTATCGCTGTTGTGCTGCGCATTTTCCTGTTCCAGCCCTTCACCATTCCGTCGGCCTCGATGGAG
>JAEZHG010000234.1 GCA_023436945.1 Pseudomonadota bacterium
AAACAGAAGAGATGCGGCTATATAGGCACCGTCCTCGCGCAGAACTTCTCTGCACGAGACGCCTTCGACAGGCGCTCCTGTTT
Source organism: Pseudomonadota bacterium (assembly GCA_023436945.1). Lineage (GTDB taxonomy): Bacteria > Pseudomonadota > Alphaproteobacteria > Caulobacterales > Caulobacteraceae > Brevundimonas. The sequence goes on from JAEZHG010000234.1 coordinate 84, forward strand.
TCGAACAGGACTGTGTACGGCGGTTGGGTAGCTCAGATGGTTAGAGCGGTGGATTCATAACCCACAGGTCGGCGGTTCGATCCCGCCTCCAACCACCAACACATTTTCCTCTCGAAGGAAGACAGGCCCGCAAGGGCCTTTTTCTTTGCTCGTATTCCGGCAATGCAATCCAGACCCTCGCCAGACACTAAAAAGCCCGCCGTGCGGCGGGCTTTGGTGGTTTCCTAGACCGGCAGATAGCCGAGGTGCTCCAGCAGGATTTTGGTGCCGAGGATAAGCAGGGCAAAACCACCCAGCAGTTCTGCGATGCGGCCCAGTTTGGTGCCAACCATCTTGCCGATCAGCAGGCCCAGCGTGGCCAGTACGAAGGTGGAGAAACCGATAGCGGCGGCGATCAGCCAGATGTTCTCGCCCAAGAAGGCCAGACCCACGCCCACAGCGCCCGCGTCGATAGAGGTGCCGATGGCTGTGGCGATAACGGCGATCACGCCGGCCTTTTTGGCGGTGGTGGCCACAGAGGCATCTTCGGCTTCGTCCTCGTCGCGCTTGATGGCTTCCCAGATCATCTTGGCACCCACGGCACCCAGAAGACCGAAGGCGATCCAGTGGTCGATGGATTCCACAAGTCCAGCAGCAATCACGCCAAGGCCAAAGCCGATCAGCGGGGTAATGGCTTCAACCACGCCGAAGACCACGCCCATCTTGACCGACTGGACGACATTGGGCCGCTGCTGTGCGCCCTTGGCGATAGCCGCAGCAAAGGCATCAGCAGACATGCTGAGTGACAGGATCAGGATAGCAAGCGGTGACATAAACACATTGGGGCCGGACGCGTGACAGCACTCCACGGGTGCAGGCCGGCTCGGCCCCCGCGGATGTGCTGGTCTCGCTAGGCGGTGAAAACCGCTGGTCGCGCCATGCCTTTCGGCAAGTGTGTTGACGCGAACCCGACTGAGAGACGTCGGCAGCTACTCCCCAACGGCGGGTTCTCTAGACGCTATGCCTTGATGGATCAAGGGCATCAGACGACTGGCGTAGGCGACAAGACGTCCTATCTGTGATAAACGCCCGCCCTTATCCCCCTTACGCCGTAGGATTTTTTGGCCGTGAGCATCACGCTGGACCTCTCGCGCACCGTCGCTTCGAAAGCCCCCGTCAACCTTTCCGGTCTGACGCGCGAGGGCCTGCGTCAGGCGCTGATCGACGCCGGTATCTGCCCGCCGGAGAAGGCCAAGATGCGCGCCACGCAGGCTTGGCGCTGGATCCATCACTACGGTGTCACCGACTTCGCCCAGATGAGCGACATCGCCAAGGAAACCCGCGCCGCCATGGCCGAGGCCTTTGTGCTGGATCGCCCCGAGGTGGTCGAGCGTCTGGTCTCCAAGGACGGCACCCGCAAGTGGCTGATCCGCATGGGGCCGGGCATCGAGGTGGAAACCGTCTATATCCCTGACGTGGGCCGTGCGGGCGCGCTTTGCGTGTCCTCGCAGGTCGGCTGCACGCTCAACTGCTCCTTCTGCCACACCGGCACGCAAAAGCTGGTGCGTAACCTGACCGCTGCCGAGATCGTGGCTCAGGTCCAGGTGGCCCGTGACGACCTTGAAGAGTGGCCGTCGCCGAAGGAAGACCGCCGCCTGTCCAACATCGTCTTCATGGGTATGGGCGAGCCGCTCTATAACCTCGACAATGTCTCGGACGCGATCGACATCATCTCGGACGGCGAAGGCATTGCCATCTCGCGTCGTCGCATCACGGTTTCGACCTCGGGCGTGGTGCCGAAGATTCCGGAACTGGGCGAGCGTACCGGCACCATGCTGGCCATCAGCCTGCACGCCACCAACGACCCGCTGCGAGACGTTCTGGTGCCGCTGAACAAGAAATACCCGCTGGTCCAACTGATGGATGCTATCCGCGCCTATCCGGGTCTGGGTAACTCCAAGCGCGTCACGTTCGAATATGTGATGATCAAGGACGTGAACGACAGCGCCGATGAAGCGCGCGCGCTGGTTAAACTCATTCAAGGCATTCCGGCCAAGATCAACCTGATCCCGTTCAACCCGTGGCCGGGCACGGACTATGTCTGCTCGGACTGGAAGGCGATCGAGACCTTTGCGGCCATTCTGAACCGCGCGGGCTATGCCTCGCCGATCCGCACCCCGCGTGGCCGCGACATCCTCGCCGCCTGCGGTCAGCTGAAGTCGGAATCCGAGAAAAAGCGCGCCAGCGCCCTTCGTGCCGAGCAGCAGGCGCAATCTGAGGCTTCCGACGCGGCCTAAGCTCGCGCGTAGCGAAAAAGCCTGATCAACCATCCTGCCACGCCGCCTGGTATTGCCAGTAGTGGCGTGAATGGCAGGTGTTCAGGCTCAATGATCGCGCCGTCCATTACGCTCTTGCTCCGGACAATCTGACCAACACCCTGAACGGTTTTGTTCAGGAGGTCTGTCCTGTCGCCAAGCCTATCCGCAAGGCCAGCGCCGAGGTGGCCGCGATGCGGACACAAAAAACAGACGACTGACATTTCGCGCCAAAACAGTAGGCGTAAGGATCGGTTTCAACTTTTGACCGAATGTGAAGAAGAAGCGGCCTTGCCCAAATCGGTAACTACGGGCAAGCCATCCTGATCACACACCGGTCTCGCGGCTGAGGGTAAACGCGCTACACCATGCAAACGTCCGATATCACAGGCGTACTTTCCAGCCCGGAGGTTCAGGCCTTCGCGAACGGCTTCCCTGTGATGATGTTGCATCTGCTGGTGACGTTCGGCCTGTTGGGTGTGGCGGCGACGGTCTATGCGCTGCTGACGCCATGGCGTGAAATCCGCCTGATCCGTCAGGGTAACTCTGCAGCAGCTATCGGTTTTGCAGCGGTTTTGATCAGTCTAGCGATCCCGCTGGCGGTTTCGCTTTCGGTCTCCACTTCAATCCGCGACATCGCCATCTGGGGTGTGGCGACGGTCGTGGTGCAGTTGCTGGTGTTCCGTGTGGTGGACCTGCTGCTGACCGGCTTGCCGCAACGTATCGAGCGTGGCGAGATTTCTGCGGCTGTGGTGCTGGCGGGAGCCAAACTGGCTACGGCCCTGATTGTAGCCTCCGCGCTGACGGGTTGAGGGCGGCGCGATGCGTCTGCCGCTTCCTGACTGGGTTATCTACGCCGCCGTCATCGGCGTTATTCTCTTTGCATCGCTGAACCGTGGGGAGCGCGCCGATGCGCCCATGGAAAGCGACGACACCTATCAGGGCGAACTGCTCGGTCCGATCACGCCCTTCGACCCGACTGTAGTTGTCGATCCACCGGATGGCGAGTTCCAGCCCCAGATGGGTACGGCATTCTCAATCGCGGACGAGGGCCGCTGGGTCACCGCGCGCCATGTCGTAGAGGGGTGCCGTCAGCCTGCACTGGTCATCGACAAGAACCGCGCATTGGCTGCCGATGTGCGTTTGGCCGCACGGGCCGATGTGGCGCTGTTGCTTACAGATGGTGGGCCAGCGGGTTTGCCACTGGCCGCCAGCGAGGCGATCTATAAGGGCCAGCGCGCCTTCCATCCGGGCTATCCACAGGGCAAGCCGGGGGCAGTCGCTTCGCGCCTGATCGGTCGCGAGACGCTGCGTATCAAGGGGCGTGGCGGTTATCAGGAACCTGTGCTGGCATGGGCCGAGGCTGGCCGCACGAGGGGGCTACAGGGCAGTTTGTCGGGGTTGTCCGGTGCGCCGGTTCTGGACCGTCGCGGGCGGGTGCTGGGTGTCACCATCGCCGAAGCCCCGCGTCGGGGCCGTATCTATACGACTGCGCCGGATAGTTTTGTGGCCGCCATCGGCGACGAACAAACCCATCCGGGGCAGGCGCTGGGCCAGTCGGTGACGACGCGCAACTATGGCACCGTCTCCGACCAGCTGAGACGTGACCTGCGCGTGGCGCAGGTCATCTGTCTGGCGGTTTAAACCTTAGCGCAGGGTCGCGCTGTCGAGGTTCAGTTCCGAAGCTTCGATCACCTCTGCGTTCGGATATTTGGCCTTCAGGGCATCCAGGAACAGGCTGGCGTCCCCGACCACGACCACATTGGCGCGGTTGGCTGGCAGCTTGTTGGCAAAGGCTTCCTGAACCTGTTGCGGGGTCAGGCTGCGCACGCGGTTGGTATAGGCCGCCAGTTCCGACATCGGGATGTCATAGGCTGCCAGACCCGACACCAGCGAACCCAGACCGTTCACGCTTTCCAGCGAGCGACCGAACTCGCCCGTCATGATGGCGCGACGCGGGGCCAGCTCGCTTTCAGGTGCAGTGGTCTGGCCCATGCGGTCCAGCTCTGCCAGCAGCAGTTCGACTACCTCGACGGCGCTTTCGTTCTTGGTCTGGGTAGAGGCGGTGAACAGGCCGTCCTCGGCGCGGGTGCCGATCGAAGAACGCGCACCATAGCTGAGGCCGCGCTTGATGCGGATTTCCTGATTGAGGCGCGACGAATAGCTGCCGCCCATCAGGGTGTTGCCGAGGGTCAGCGGGAAATAGGCCTCGTCGGTGCGGCTGACGCTGCGTTGCGAGATGCTGACAGCGGCTTGGCCCGAACCCGGCAGATTGACCACCACGCCGCGCGGGGCAGCGGCCTGACCTGCGACATCCGTCGAAGCATTTGCGCTTGCCGAGCCCTTGGCCCAGTTGCCGAAGGCCTGCTGGGCCAGTTCGCGGGCCTGTGCCTCGGTGATGTCACCCGAGAAGGTCAGGATCGCTTGGTCGGGACGGAAATGCGTGCCGTGGAACTGGCGCAGGTCCGCAGCGGTGATCGACTGGACCGAGTTGACGGTCGAGACCGCGCCATAGGGGCTGTTGCCGAAGTTCACGCGGTTTGCGGTCATGGAGGCCACAGCGCCCGGCTGGCCCATGCTCAGGCGCAGGCCGTCGAGAGTCTGGGTGCGCTGGCGCTCCAGTTCCTCTTCGCTGAAGGCGGGGTTCAGGACCATGTCCGCCATCAGGCCAAAGGCCTGCGGGAAGACGTTGGCGGGGCTGCTGCCATAGACAGTGGTGCTGTCATAGCCGCTGCTGGCACCGATGGAGGCCCCCAGTTGCTCGATCTCGGTGGCGATTTGCAGGGCACCACGGGTGGTGGTGCCTTGGCTCAGCATATTGGCGGTCAGGTCATCGACGCCGCCCTTCTCGGCCTGGGCTGCACCAGCCTTGATCGTCAGGCGTGCCGAGACCAGCGGCAGGCTGTCTTTGTTGACCACCAGAACGCGCAGCCCGTTGTCGAGGCGGAAGTCGGCGATCGGCGGGGTGTTGAGCGCAACCTCGGCACCCGGTGCCGGAATGGGGGTGCGCTCTGCTTCAGGTTTCAGGCGTGACGGCGTGCCCATCGGGGCCAGATCGGCCACCTTCACAGGCGCATCCATATTGGTGACCTGAGCGGTGACGGGGTTGGTGTCGTCAGCCTGCTGGTAGCGCATGGTGATCTGGCGCTGTGGCGTCAGATACTGGCGGGCGACGCGCTGGATGTCGGCAGCGGTGACCGATTGCAGCAGGGCCACTTCGCGGTCGGCGCTGGCGGCGTCGTTGGTGTTGATCAGCGCCCAGCCGAGGATCTGCGCACGGCCTTGCGAGCCTTCGCGCGAACGCAGGGCCGAGGAGACCAGCTCGTTCTTGGCTTCCTGCAACTCCGCAGCGGTGACCGGTTCGTCACGCAGACGGGCTATCTCGGCTTCCAGCAGTTGCTTGCCTTCATCGAGGGTGCGGCCCTCGGACATGATGGCATAGGCGGTCATGTAGCCAGCCTGCTGGGAGAAGTCCGGATTGGACGAAGTCTGGGCCGCGGCTTGGTTCTGATAGACCAGCGAGCGGTAAAGGCGGCTGCTTTCTCCGGTCGACAGTATGCCGTCCAGAATGGTCAGGGCCGGACGGTCGGCGTGGTTATAGGGAACCGTGTGCCAGCCGATCTGAACCGCCGGAAGCGGCACGTTTGGCGCATAGAAGGTCAGGTCCTTCGGCTGCGACAGGGCGGGTTCGGCAACATTGTGGGTCGGGATGGCGAAGTCAGGGTTCTTCAGCACGCCGAAATACTGGTCAACCCAGGCGTTCAGTTGCGCTTCGTCAAAATTGCCGTCCACGATCAGGAAGGCAT